>NZ_JAGRQM010000004.1:310766-341639 GCF_018132775.1 Gordonia sp. SCSIO 19800
GTGCCGCGATGCGCCACACGTCCGAACTGGCGGCGACATCGCGCAGGATCTGCTCGATCATCACCTTGGTCCAGCCGTACGGGTTGGTCGCCGACGTCGGCAGATCCTCGGTCATAGGCAACTGCGGCTCGGCCCCGTAGACCGTTGCCGACGACGAGAACACCAACGTGTGCACGTCGTGGCGTTCCATCGCGCGGAGCAGAGCGAACGTGGTGCCGAGGTTGTTCTGGTAGTAGTCGAGCGGCTTGGCCACCGACTCGCCGACCGCCTTGAACCCCGCGAAGTGGATGACCGCGTCGATGTCCTCGTGAGCGAAGAAGTGTTCGGTCTTGTCGACGTCGGCGAGGTCGAAGGCGTGGACGGGGATGGAACGGTCGGTCAGTGCCTCGAGCCGGCCGACGACGGCCGGTTTGGCGTTGCTGAAATCGTCGACGATGACGACGTCGTGTCCGGCCGAGACCAATTGGATGACGGTGTGCGAGCCGATGTAGCCCGCTCCTCCGCTCACGAGTACGCGCATGACGACCACCGTAAGCGGCGACCCTGGGAATGGGCCAAGTGGACTGCATGGAGGTCACCAGGTGGCTTCGACTCGGCGCCTCGCTTCGCTCGGGGCCGGCTCAACCAGCGGAGGTGCCGGTGACGCGTTCGGTGGTGGCGTACTTCTGTTCGACGGCTTCTTTGGCGGGTTGCCACCAGCCGGGGTGGTCGCGGTACCAGTCGATGGTGGCGGCGAGGCCGGCGCGGAAGTCGAGGTAGGAGGGGGTCCAGCCGAGTTCGGTGCGCAGGCGGGTGGAGTCGATGGCGTAGCGGCGGTCGTGGCCGGGGCGGTCGGTGACGAAGTCGAAGGCGTCGGCGGGCTGGTCGAGGAGTTCGAGGATGGTTTCCACGACGGTGCGGTTGTCGACCTCGCCGTCGGCGCCGATGAGGTAGGTCTCGCCGATCTGGCCGCGGTCGATGATGGTCCACACAGCGTCGTTGTGGTCGTCGACGTGGATCCAGTCCCGGACGTTGCGGCCGTCGCCGTAGAGCTTGGGGCGCACCCCGGAGAGCACGTTGGTGATCTGGCGGGGGATGAACTTCTCGATGTGCTGGTACGGGCCGTAGTTGTTGGAGCAGTTGGAGATGGTGGCGGCCACGCCGAAGGAGCGGACCCAAGCGCGCACGAGCAGGTCGCTGCCGGCTTTGGTCGAGGAGTAGGGGCTCGACGGGTTGTAGGCGGTCTGTTCGGTGAAGCGTGCCGGGTCGTCGAGATCGAGGTCGCCGTAGACCTCGTCGGTGCTGATGTGGTGGTAGCGAACCTGGTGGGCGCGGACCGCTTCGAGCAGGGTGTAGGTGCCCACGAGGTTGGTGGAGACGAACGCCGACGGGTCGGCCAGGGAGTTGTCGTTGTGGGATTCGGCGGCGAAGTGCACGACGAGGTCTGCGTCGGCGACGAGACGGCCGACCAGGGCGGCGTCGGTGATGTCGCCCTCGACGAGTTCGACGCGATCGGCGACCGGGGCGAGGGTGTCGGGGTTGGCGGCGTAGGTGAGTTTGTCCAGGACCCGGATCGAGACGCCGGGGCGGGTGGCCAGTGTGCGCAGCACGAAGTTGGCGCCGATGAACCCGGCACCCCCGGTCACGAGAACACGCACGCGCGGCGCCTTTCGTCGAGGTCGATGGTCGCAGTCACTCTACCGAGGAGCCGACCTGCTCGCCTCGGGTGAGCGCAGCGGCGCGACTCGCGTGCCGTCGCGAAAGGCCGCGGGCATTACCCTGATCGCCATGAAAGGGATCATCCTGGCCGGCGGTACGGGCACGCGGCTGCACCCCATCACGCAGGGGGTGAGCAAGCAACTCGTCCCGGTCTACGACAAGCCGATGATCTATTACCCGCTCTCGACGCTCATGCTGGCCGGGATCCGCGACATCCTGATCATCACCACCCCGCACGACGCCCCGGCCTTCGAGAACCTGCTCGGCAACGGCGACCAGTTCGGCATCGACCTCACCTACAAGACCCAGCCCTCCCCGGACGGACTCGCGCAGGCCTTTGTCCTCGGCGCCGACCACGTCGGTACCGACTCGGTCGCTCTCGTCCTCGGCGACAACATCTTCTACGGACCCGGACTCGGCAGCCGGTTGCAGGGTTTCGAGAACGTCGACGGCGGCGCGGTCTTCGCCTACTGGGTGGCCAACCCGGAGGCCTACGGGGTGGTCGACTTCGACGCCGACGGCACCGCCATCTCATTGGAAGAGAAACCGGCACAACCGAAGTCGAACTTCGCGGTACCCGGTCTGTACTTCTACGACAACGACGTCGTCGACATCGCCCGCAACCTGCGGCCCAGCGCCCGCGGCGAGTACGAGATCACCGACGTCAACGCCCACTACCTCGACCGCGGGAAACTGTCGGTCACCGTCCTGCCGCGCGGCACGGCGTGGCTCGACACCGGCACGTTCGACAGCCTCCTCGACGCCGGCAACTTCGTCCGCACCGTCGAACAACGCCAGGGACTCAAAATCGCTGTCCCAGAGGAGATCGCGTGGCGACAGGGGTATCTCTCCGACGAGGAGTTGCGGGCTCGTGCCGACAAACTCCGCAAGTCGGGTTACGGTGACTACCTGCTCGAACTGTTGCAGCGGGGCAAGGGTTTCTAAGCGCCGCCCCCGAGGCGCATGTCCGACGACCGACCCTGGGAAAGGTGTCCGCATGAAGGTCCGCCCGCTCGCCATCGACGGAGCGTGGGAGTTCACCCCGGTCCAACACGGCGATGCCCGTGGGTTGTTCGCCGAGGCGTTCAAGGCCGACGTGATCGCCGAGACCATCGGTCACCGCTTCGACCTCGCGCAGGTGAACCTCTCGGTGTCCGCGGCCGGCGTGCTGCGCGGCGTGCACTTCGCCGACGTCCCCCCCGGACAGGCGAAATACGTCACCTGCCCCACCGGCGCGATTCTCGACGTCATCGTCGACATCCGCGTCGGCTCACCCACTTTCGGTACCTACGACACCGTCCTGCTCGACGACGTGGATCGTCGTGCGGTCTACCTGTCCGAGGGTCTCGGCCACGCGTTCTGCGCGCTCGCCGACAACTCGACCGTGACCTACCTCTGTTCCACCGGATACAACCCGACCGGTGAGCACGGCATCAACCCGCTCGATCCGGAACTGGGTATCGAATGGCCGACGCACGCCCGGGACGGTTCACCGCTGGAGTTCGAACTCTCGCCGAAGGACACCGCGGCACCGGGGCTCACCGAGGCGCGCGAGTCGGGTCTGCTGCCGAACCACGACGAGGTGGCCGACTTCCTGGGTTCGCTGCGGAACTGAGGCGCGAACGCCGAAACGTGCACGGCGCCAGCCGTACACGTCGCAGGGCAGGAAGCGTCAGCCGGTAGTGGACCGCCGAAACGCGGTGACCGCCCAGAAGTAGCCGACCACCAGGAACACCACGCACCACCCCAGCGCCCACGGCCAGCGATCACTGATGTCGAGACCCATGAGGAGTCCGCGCAGCGTGTCCGCGATGGGACTGAACGGCTGGTACTCGGCGAACTGGCGGACACCGTTGGGCATGCTGTCGGTCGGGACCAGCCCACTGCCCAGATAGGGCAGGAACAGCAGCGGCAGCGGCATGTTGCTCGCACTCTCCGGATTCGGCGCGACGACACCCATGGCAACCGCGATCCACACGAGGCCCGCGGTCAGTAGCAGGAGCAGTCCGCCGGCCGCGAACCAGTCGAGAAGGCTTGCGTCGGCACGGAAGCCCATCGCGAACGCGACCGCGAGCAGGAAGCAGACCGCGACCACACCTTGGATGAGGGCGCCGACGAAGTGTCCGGCCAGGATCGCTGTCGGCGGAGTGGCCAGTGATCGCAACCGATTGATGATGCCCTCGGTGACGTCCTGATTGACCGAGACCGCAACCGCCACCGTCAGGAACGACGGCACGAAGAGCAGTAGGCCGGGGAGAAGATAGTTGATGTACTTGCCGTCCAGCGGTCCGTCCGCGGCGAGGGCGCTCTCGATGGCACCGCCGAAGAAGTAGGTCATCATCAGCAGGATCACGACCGGCATCGCAATCGTGGAGAACATCATTGTGGGGTAGCGCCGTAGCCGGATCAGGTTGCGGCGCACCATCACCGCGGAGTCGGACAGGGTGTGGTCGAGCGTGGTGGTCATGACTTCTCCTAGTTGGTGGTAGCGGCGGTGCGGCCGGTGATGGTGAGGAAGACGTCGTCGAGATCCGGTGTGTGGACCGAGATCCCGGCAGCGTCGATCCGGGCGTCGTCGAGGGTGGCGAGCACGCCGCGGACAGCGCCGATCCCGGCGCCACCGGGGACGGCGAGGGTGTTCTCGCCCGGGGTGTCGACCGCCGAGGGGAACTGCGACCGCGCCCGTTCGAGGTCGTCGGCGTTCGTGAAGTCGATCCGGATGTATCCGCCCGGCACGAGACGCTTCAGTTCGGCCGCCGTCCCCTCGGCCACGATGCGGCCGCGGTCGAGCACAGCGATCCGGTCCGCGAGGTGATCCGCTTCCTCGAGGTACTGCGTGGTGAGGAAGATGGTGGTGCCGCCGGCGACGAGACCGCGGACGGTGTCCCAGACCGCGCGGCGGGACCGTGGATCGAGTCCGGTCGTCGGCTCGTCGAGAAAGATGATCGACGGTTCGCCCACCAAAGTCATGGCCAGGTCGAGGCGCCTGGTCATACCGCCGGAGTATTCGGCGACCCGACGGTCCGCGGCGTCGGTGAGGTCGAAGTCGCGCAGCAACCGGTCGACCCGTTCGCGGGTCGCCGCTTTCGAGAGATGTCGCAGGCGGGCGACCATGGTGAGGTTCTCCCGCCCGGTCAGCAACGTGTCGACGGCGGCGAACTGCCCGGTCAGGCCGATCTGCGCGCAGATCGCGGCGCGGTCGGTCCGCGGATCGAGTCCGGCGACCTCCACCTCACCAGCGTCCTGTTGCGACAACGTGGACAGAATCTTCACGGTGGTCGTCTTCCCGGAGCCGTTGGGTCCGAGCAGGGCGAACACCGCGCCCGCCGGTACGTCGAGATCGATACCGTCGAGGACGGTGTGGTCGCCGAAGGACTTCGTGAGTCCGGAGGCGCGGACGGCGGTTGTTGTCATGATCGTGCTCCCAGTGGTTGCTGAAACTAGAAATAAACTCATGCGCATATATGCATGTGTGGGTAGACGACGGTCCCTGATGGACGTCGCCGGGAACTGCTCGGTTGTTCTAGTGGTGCGGTCGGGTGGGGTTTTACACGTCCAGGTCTTCGACCTCGGGTCGGAGGGCGGCGGCAGTACGTGCGTAGAAGCGTTCGGGGACAAGCGGTTTGAGCTGGTCGGGAGAGTCGACGATGTCGACGCGGTAGTCGCCCCAGTCGGGTAGGTCGGCGGTGAACAGGCTGCGGACACTGGGAAGGCCGGTCAGGTCTTTCAGCCAGTTACCGGTCTTCTGCCGATGTGTCACCCCGTAGTTCGCCCAGTCGACGTGGTGGACCGCGAGGACGATCTTGCCGGTCCGCCCTTCGTAAGCGGTCAATTTGGTTGCATTGCCGGTGGTTTCGTCGTACTCGGTCTCCTCGGCGAGGAGTCTGCCGAAGAACCGTTTACGACGCACTCCGTCGGGACCGTCGCGCAGGACGACCTCGTCGTAACCGGCGTCGCGGTAGTCGGCTGCCCGCACGTACGCGCGCAGTGCCTCGACGACTGCGCCGGAGAGATTGCCTCCCGACACCTGTTGAGCGCGTTCGAGGACTTTGAGGTCATCGTCGGAGACGTAGATGGTCTTGTTGGGCATGCGGTAACTATATGTAGATGTATACGTAGACGCAAGGGATCGGGGAAACTGCATCCGGGAGGGCAGTCCGTGAGGGTGACGGCTCCGAATCGTTCAGTAAGCTGAGCAATGGGAGGTGGCGAGCAGATGCTCACTGGAGTGATCGGAAATTCGGCGATCATGGCCGCGATAGGGCTGGGGATGATCGCGTTGACGGCGTGTGCGTTCCGCGTGAGGCGGTCGGGCGGGGCCGTCACCTGGTTGGTGGTCCTGCTCGGCGTGGCACTGACATTCGACAACGTGGCAGTTGCCGTAGGCCGGATGGTCGGCTTCGGTGACCTTTTGTACGCGATCAACCTGCCGCGCTTCTGGATTCACGGGCTGATGACTCCGCTGATCGTTGTCGCCGCGGCCGTGCTCGCCTGGCGTCTGGGGGTGCGGTGGAGTCGCCCGGTGGTCGTGGTCGGGGCCGTTCTCGTCGCCGCATTGGTGGTCGTCGGGATCGTCGAGTGCTTCGTGGCGCTGGAGCTGACGCCGGCGACCGACGGTGATGCGCTGCGGTACGCCAACGCCGCCGCTGCCGGCCCGCCGGTCCCCGCACTGGGCACCGTGCTGATCCTCATCGCGATCGGGATGACCGCGTGGCGTCAGGTGCGGTCGCTCTGGCTGTTGCTCGGCTCGGTGACGATGCTGGTCACCGCGGCCGCGGGCATGTCGGTTCTCTGGCTAGGCAATTTCGGTGAGCTGGTGTTGTACGCCTCCATCGTCGCCACCATGTTCCAGGTGGCCGCGGCCGAAAGCCGTTCCGCCGCCAATGGTACGAACAATCGGCTGGAGTCGGGGAGGGCCGCGGCGCAGTCGATGACGGTCCGGAGCTAGTCGCCCGTTCCGGAATGGTTCTCGCGCTCCGCGTCTTGCAGCGCGATCGCGCGGGCCAGCCGCGCGTACTTGACCTCCAGGTCGCGGAACCGCAGATACGTCGACACCGTCGTGAAGGCGAACGCGATGACCAGGAGGAACAGGACCAGGTCGAGGCCGCGTTGGATGCCGATCTTGTTGGCCACCCATGTGACGTCGTCCTGCCGCAGCATCGCGTAGAGGCCGAAGCCGATGAACGCGACGAACAGCAGCTTCACGCCTGCCGACGCGCGGGCCGTGCCTCGATTCACCACGAAGAACCCGACGAGCGCGACCAGACCGAGGATCGCGAGGATCTGGAACCAGATCATCGTGGCATCACTTCCTCACCCGGGTGTGGAACAGGCCGTCGGCGACGATGTTGACCCCGTTGATCAGCGACTGTCCCTTCGCCCGCGAGTAGTCGGTGTAGAGGATCGTCACCGGTTGTTCGGCCACCCGCCACCGGTGGTGATCGATGAGCGCGATGAACTCTGACGCGTGGCTCATCCCGCTCATGAGCAGGTCGAGCTCATCGGCCACGGTCTTGTTGAACGCCCGAAGTCCGTTGTGCGCGTCGGACAATCCGAGGCGACGAGTGCGCGGGCTCAGGAACACGATGGTGCGCAACGCCATCCGGCGCAGGATCGGAACCGATTCGCTGCGACCGTCGGCGAAGCGGGTCCCGACGATGATGTCGACCGGCTCGCGTCGTAAGCGTTCGATCATGGCCGACACGTCGTTAACCTGGTGCTGCCCGTCGGCGTCGAAGGTCACGAAGAACCGTGCCCCCGGCCGGCGACGCGCGTACTCGACGCCGGTCTGGATCGCGGCGCCCTGACCGAGGTTCACCGGGTGCCGAACCAGATGCACCCCGGCGGCCCGGATCTGCTCGGCCGAGTTGTCCGAGCTGCCGTCGTCGACGCAGACGATGTTGGGAAACGTCTCGCGGGCCTTGGCCGCCACCTCGCGGATCACCTGGCCCTCGTTGAAGACGGGCACCACCAGCCACACGTCGGCGTTGGTACTGGGTTCGGCCATGGTCAACAACCCTAACCCGCTTCCGCGCGGGGTCTGCCGCCCGGCACGCCTCGGGGGCTGCATGGTGATCGGACCTGGTTAGTCTTGTCCGGTGACGATCGACGTGATGATGCCGTTCTACGGCGACGTCGCCCAGTTCCGGCAAGCCGTCACCAGTGTGCTCGACCAGGACGACCCGGACCTCCGGCTCGTCGTCGTCGACGACTGCTACCCGGATCCGACGCCGCGGCAATGGCTGGAGTCGCTCGGCGACGCCCGGGTCCAGTACCTCCGCAACGAGACCAACCTCGGCGTGAACGGGAACTTCCGGCGCTGCGTCGAGCTGGTCACCGCCGACTGGTTCGTGGTCATGGGGTGCGACGACGTGATGCACCGCGCCTACCTCGCCGCCGTCCGTACGATGGCCCGCCACCATCCCGACGCCGCGGTCATCGCGCCCGGCGTCGACGTCATCGACGAGAACGGTCAACCGGTCACGCCGCTCGGTGACCGGATCAAGTCGGTTCTCGCGCCGCCGCGGGCGACCGTGCTGTCCGGGGAACGGCTGGCCACCTCGCTGTACCACGGCAACTGGACCTATTTTCCGTCCCTGTTGTGGCGGACCGCCGCCGTGCGCGAGGTCGGGTTCCGGCCCGGACTCGAGATCGTCCTCGATCTCGCACTCCTCGTCGATTTGGCGAGCGCCGGCGGATCACTGGTCTACGACCCCGAGGTCGTCTTCTCCTACCGCAGGCACCGCGCCTCGGTGAGTTCGGTGCAGGCCGTCGACGGTCGGCGGTTCGCCGAGGAGAACCGATTCTTCGCCGACGAAGCGCAGCGTTGCGAGGCGCACGGCTGGCCGAAGGCAGCGCGCGCCGCCAGGTGGCACGCGACGTCGAGGCTGAACCACCTCTCGGCCCGCGTCGGCGCGGGCCTCGGCCGGCTGCGGATTTCGTCCGGAAGCTAGGAGCGCCTGCGCTCCCTGGGGGGTGGGCGAGCCCAACCCCTGCTCCCTGAGGTGCGAGCGAAGCGAGCTTAACCCCTGCTCCCTGAGGTGCGAGCGAAGCGAGCCTCGAAGGGCTCGTAGCGCGCCTCACCAGCCCTTCGAGGCTCGTCGCTTGCGCTCCTCGCACCTCAGGGAGCAGGGGTTATGCGGTTCTTTCGGTCAACGACGGCCGCGAGGCCGCAGGTACTGAGGAGCGAGTTTGCGAGCCGACCCCATGCTCCCTGAGGAGCGAGCTTGCGAGCGTCACGAAGGGTCAGGCCCGCAGCACCCCGACGAGATGCACGCCGAGGCCGACCAGGGGTCCGACGACGAGGGCGACGCAGGTCCGGGTCGCGACGTCGAGCGGCAGCAACAACATCGCGATCGCGACCAGGGTCGACACCCACCATCCGGCCGCGTACCAGCGGTGGGCGCCCGCGGCGATCGCGGCGGCGCCGGTCACCGTCAGCAGCGCCAGGCACGTCGCGCCGAGCGTCAGCATCGCCACGACCACACCGTCGAGATCGAAGTCGGCGCCGAACACCGATCGCAGCAACCACGGGCCCACCAGCCACGCGGCCGTCACCCCGACGCCACCGACCGCGGCGACGATCCCGAGGGGAGCACCCAGCGCGGCGAGGCGGTGGTCCCGGCGGTCGACGAACCTCGAGATCAGCACACCCTGAAAGCTGTTGAGCGGCACTAGTAGTGGTGCGCGGGTCAGGGTGACGGCGAGGATCAGCGCGCCGATCGTCCGGACGTCGTCGGCGTCGGGGCCGCCACGCAGGTCGGTGGTCAGGTTGATGAGCACGGGAAAACCCATGACGAGGACGGCGCTCGCGGCGGCGGCGGCCATCGCGGTCAGGGTGTTGCCCGTCAGACGTCGGGGCGCGACGTCGCCGGCGACGCCGATCGCACGGCGGGCCGAGGCCGACACCACGAGCAGCAGGCACCACGACACCGACCCGACGACGGTGACGACCAGGAACGCGGTGACGCCCCAGCCGGCCGCCACCGCGACACCGGCACCAGCGAGCCGGATCAGCGCGTCGACCGACAGCAGCACCGCGAACGACGACCAGTCCAGCCGCCCCGACAACGCTCCGCACAGGTGCGCGTACACCGCGAAGCTCGCCACGCCGACGGCGAGCAGCAGCACCGACAGGCCGCGATCCGCGGTGAACACCCGTGAGCTCCACAACGGTGACGTCGCGACGACCAGAACGGCCAGGCCGAGCCCGATGCCCGCGTTGACCAGCAACGGGCGCGACCGGGCGAGCCCCTCCGATGCGGCGGTCCGGACCGCCCGCGTCGTCTCCTGCAGTTGCCCGTTCTGCGCCCCGGTCACCAGGCCGTAGGCAGCCCAGAACACGGCGAACACGCCGTAACCGACGGCCCCGAGATGCCTGGCCGCCAAGAGCAGGACGACATACCCCGACGCGGCCGCGACGATCGTCGCCATCGTGACCCGGCCCAGTGAACGTGCGTCGGTGTCGCCTGCCGAACCGGCGTCCGGACCCGGCGTCGTCGGATCGGTCGTCATCGAACGGATCAGGAAGGACCTGGGAACGGCGGCAACTCGGGCGTGAACAGCCAGTCGTCCCAGAGATCCTTGAGCGGCTTCGACGAGTGGGTGGCGGCGAGTGCCATGAAGTCCTCGGTGGTCACCGAGCCGTACCGATACTTGTCGGTCCACCGCTGCAGCAGCGCGAAGAAGTCGCCGTCACCGATGGTCAGCCGCAGTGCGTGCAGGGTGAGTGCGCCGCGTTTGTAGATCCAGTCGTCGAACATCTTGCGCGGACCGGGATCGGCGAGTGGCACACGCACCGGCGACGATTCGAGTTTCGCGTAGTAGTGACGCGCCCATTCGTCGGCGCTGCGGCCGCCCGAGTGCTGACTCCACAGCCATTCGGCGTAACAGGCGAAACCCTCGTGGAGCCAGATGTCGCGCCAGCGGGCCGCGGTCACCGAATTGCCGAACCACTGATGCGCGAGCTCGTGGGCGATCAACCGCTCCGCGTGCCGGCTGCCGTCGCAGTGATTGGCCCCGAAGGTGGAGAAACTCTGTGCCTCGATGGGGATCTCGAGTTCGTCGTCGGTGACCACGACGGTGTACCGGGGGAACGGATACGGCCCGAACATCTCGACGAACGCCGCCATCATCTCGGTCTGCTGACCGAAATCGACCCCGAAGTTCTCCTCGAGTCGCGAGGGGACGAGGCCCGAGACCGGAATCGGTTTGGACGCCAACGAGATCTGCTTGTACTGACCGATCTGGATCGACGCCAGGTAGGTGGGCATCGGTTCCACCTGCTCGTAGACCCAGGTGGTCTGCGCGGCGCGGACCCGCTTGGACTCCAGGACGCCGTTGGCGAGCGCGTGATACGGGCTGTCGGTGGTGATCGAGATCCGGTACGGCGCCTTGGCGCTCGGGTGGTCGTCGCAGGGGAACCACGACGCCGCCCCGTTGGGCTGGTTCGCACAGAGCGAGCCGTCGGTCAGTTCCTCCCAACCGACCTCACCCCACGGGCCGCGGATCGGATGCGGACTGCCGTGGTACCGGACGGTGACGGTCATCGCCCCGCCCGGGGGGAGTGGAGTGTCGGGGGTGATGGTCAGCTTGTGCCGACGATGCGAGTAGCGGGCGCGCTTGTCGTTGACCGACACCCGTTGCACCGACAGCGAGCTCGCCAGGTCGAGGGTGAAACGCTTGAGCTCGGCGTACGACGTCGCGGTCAGGATCGCGGTGCCCTCGAGTCGATTGCTCGACACCTTGTACTCGAGTTCCAGATCGTATCGAGAGATGCGATAGCCCAGATTGCCGTTGTCGGGCAGATATGTATCGAGGACGTCGGCGGGTGCCCCCAGCACGGGTTGCCCGGAGTTGCCACGTGAACCCAGCCCAGACTTTCCCGGCACTCTCGACTCCTACTCCGTTCTGCCCCGGCGGGCTGACGTGCGGCGGCGCGCCTCGACGAGTCGCGTCGGCGACGCGCTGCGACCGGTCACGAAGCGGTTGCGGTTCGGTGGTGACGTCTCGATTCGGCTGTTCACCCGCGACGGGGCGATGCTGTCCCGGACACTGAGAGAGTACCTGGCGGCGGCACGGCCGGCCCGCCCGATCGATACGAGGAGTGCGGAATGAGCGGATTCGGTAGTGTGGCGCAGTTTCTCGCGCGCCTGATACTCGGCATCATCTTCATCGCCCACGGGTGGCAGAAGCTGGTCACCCAGGGTATGGACGCCACCAAGGCGGCATTCGGCCCGGCCGGCATGGACATCCCCTACCCGGAGCTCGCCGCGTACTACGCGACATGGGTCGAGCTGATCGGCGGCATCCTGCTGATCCTCGGACTGCTGCTGCCGATCGTCGCGACCCTGCTGATCGCCGACATGATCGGCGCGATCGTGTTCGTGCACTGGGACGCCGGGTTCTGGAACATGGACGGCGGTTACGAGTGGCCGCTCGCGCTGATCGCGGGCCTGCTGGCCGTCGGCTACACGTCGGCCGGCCGGATGGGCGCCGACAGCTACATCATGCGACGCCGACGCCGAGACGTCGTCTGACGGCTCACACCAGAGCCAGACCGTCGATGGTGGCCGCGCTCGCCGGAGCGCCGCCACCATCGGCCAACCTCTCGACCAGGCGCGTGAGCAGTTCCCGTTCCTCGTCGGCATGACGGAGTCCGACACCGTCGATGAGCCCCGGCGAGATCAGCGCGAGGGGATCGGTGTCGTGCCGGTGGACCACCGCCGCGCCGAGCAGACGTTGCGCCTGGGCGGGATCGGACTCCCAGAGCGCGTCGGCGGTCAGCAGGTACAACCGGACGGCCGGCGAATAGTCGTGCAGGTGCACGAGCGCCCAGGCCCAGTGCTTCGCGACGTCGACCGTGTCGGCTTCGGCGCGCCCGTGCGTGCGCACGTACTTGCCGTGCAGTTCACGACACAGGTGGCTGGCGTCGGACCACAGCATGAGATGGGACATGCAGCGGACGCAGTCGTGCAGATTGGACAGGTACATCACCGAATACGGTCCCTCGCGGCGCGACCTGATCTCGCGGAGCACGGAGAACTCGGCCAGCGCGTGGTCGTATTCACCGGCCGAGAGCAGCGCCCGGGCCTCGGCCTGCATTTCCTCGATCACCCTCGACATTGTCGCCGATCCGGCACCCCGGCATCGGCGATTCGGCCGAACCGGGTGAGCACGACCGACACCGGCCGGCCAGGTAACACCATCGGGTCGTCCTGGCGGGACTCCCGGCGGGCTGGCATCGTGGCAAGGATGAAGGACGACATCGGTAGCACTCCGGAGGGTTCGGACGGCGAGTACAGCCTGGACGAGGACGACCAACTGCAGCCGGAGGACACTCTGGACGACCGCGGCGTCGACGACGTCCTCGACGAGGGGTACTCACCGCCCGACTATGCGCCCAAGGGTGCCGTCCACGGGCTGACCTCCCGGGAACAGGCCGAGGGCGAGACGCTCGACGAGCGGCTGGCCGAAGAGGAACCCGACGTCGGAGCGGTCGATCCGCTCGACGAGATCACCGCCGAGGAACGTGCGCGGACCGACTGGCGCGCACACGATTCCGATCGTGACGACGAGTTCGAGGAAGACGACGAGGTCGGGGACCGCCGCGCCGGACGTCTCATCGCCCCGGACGCCGGATCAGGTATCGACACCGAGTCGGACGCCGTCGCCGAGGACGCCGGGATCGACGGCGCCGGAGCCTCCGCGGAAGAGGCTGCGGTGCACTACATCTCCGATTCGGACTAGTCGGTCTGGTTCGGCCCGCTCCCTTCGCTCCCGGCGCCGGTTTGATTAGGCCCGCTCGCTTCGCTCCCGGCGCCGGTTTGATTCGGTCCGCTCGCTTCGCTCCCGGCGCCGGTTTGATTCGGCCCGCTCGCTTCGCTCCCGGCGCCGGGCTGCTCCAATACCTGCGCCAGCGTCGCGACGATGGTCGAGCGGACGGCGTCGGCCGTGAGGCCCAGCCCGCTCAACGCCTCGGCAAGCGTGCCATCGGCGAAGAAGCCGAGCAGGAGATGCTCCGTGCCGATGTAGTTGTGCCCGAGATCGAGGGCGGCAGCGACGGTCGACTCCAGGACCGACTTCGACGCGTCGTCGTAGGGCACCACGCTCGTTGTTTCGTCGTCGGCGATGTCCCGCGGTGCCGGGAGCAGCGGCGCGATGGCCGCACGCCAGGCGTCGGCGTCGACGCCGGAGTCCCGCAACACATGGAACACGAGGGACTCCGGTTCGGCCGGGAGGGCCTGCGCGATGTGGGCCGGGGTCACGTGCTCGGCACGGCCCGCGGCCGCTGCCGCGTTCGCGGCCATCAGTACGTTCGCGGCCCGGGGCGTGAAACGCGAGAACGGGTTGTCCGCGCCGGGTGCATTGTTCTCGCCCGCGGACGACACGCGGTCGACGAACCGCTTCTGAGCGGCCTGTTTGCTCACGCCCATGCTGGTGCCGATCGCGGTCCACGATGCTCCCGAGCGGCGGGCCTGGTCGACGAAGTGACCGATCAGGCTGTCGGCGATGTCGCCCAGGTGCTGCGCGGCGACCACCGCGTCGGAGAGTTGGTCCAGCGGGTCGTCGTGGACCTTGCGGATGGCATGGATCAGGTCGTCGAGACGGATGGTGACTGAATTCTGGGGCATGCGTCAACCGTAGGTTGACGAGTCGATCGCGTCAACCCCGAGTTGACGACGACACGTCGAGGCCGATAAGAGCCTGTGCGTTGACAGGAACGGCAAGCGTCATGACGATGTATGCGGAGACCGGCGAAGTCGTCGCCGGCCGCTCCAGGCTTTGCCACGGGAGGTTATCCAGTGAGCATCACCGAACCGTCGGTTCGTCCCCAGTCCACAGACACCCGGTCCGCCGAGGGCCCGCCGGCGAACGGTGTCGTCACCGATGTCGCGCGTCGCTACCTCGACGTCCGCGCCCTGACCGACACGCTGTCCGAACGGCTTTCGCCCGAGGACCAGACACCGCAGTCGATGACCGAGGCGAGCCCGGCGAAATGGCACCGGGCGCACGTCACCTGGTTCTTCGAGGAGTTCATCCTGCGGCGTGACCCCGCGTACAAGGTCTACGACGACACGTTCCGGTACCTGTTCAACAGCTACTACGAGGCTGTGGGAGAACGGCATCCACGACCTGATCGCGGTCTCGTCACGCGGCCGGGTGTCCGCGATGTGACCCGCTACCGCGAGCATGTCGACGCCGCGATGGTGGATCTCCTCGAGCGCGGCGACCTCGACGAGGCCGCACTCGAACTCGTCGAACTCGGCTTCAATCACGAACAGCAGCACCAAGAGCTGCTGCTCATGGACATCAAGCATCTCTTCTCCACCAATACGTTCGGGCCGGTGTACGTCGATCGCGAACCCGACGAACCGGGCATCGCGAAAGCGTTGGGCTGGCGGCAGTTCGAGGGCGGCGTCAACGAGATCGGCGCGTTGGGCAGCGGATTCTCCTACGACAACGAGGGCCCCCGGCACCGGGTGTATCTCGAGGACTTCGAGATAGCCGACCGCGCGGTCACCAACGCCGACTGGCTGGAGTTCATGGCCGACGACGGTTACCGGCGCGCCGAATTCTGGTTGTCCGACGGGTGGGCGACCATCCGCCAGACCGGATGGGACGCACCGGGATACTGGCGCGACGAAACGGGTGCGCGCTCCACCGACCCGTCGGACTGGACGACGTACACCCTGTCCGGTCGGCGGCGGATCGTGCCCGACGAGCCCGTCCTGCACGTGTCGTTCTACGAGGCCGACGCCTACGCCCGCTGGGCCGGGGCCCGGCTGCCCACCGAATTCGAGTGGGAGATCGCTGCCGGCTCACTGGGTACCGAGCGCGGGGCCCTGCTCGACCCGGACCGATGTCATCCCGGCCGCGTCGGTGCGGCGATGATCGGGGATGTGTGGGAGTGGACGGCCAGTGCGTACCTGCCCTATCCCGGCTTCGTGCCCGCCAACGGCGCGGTGGGTGAATACAACGGCAAGTTCATGTCCGACCAGCATGTGCTGCGCGGGGCGAGCGCGGTGACGCCTGTGGCTCACGAACGACTGACGTACCGGAACTTCTTCCCGGCGCCGTCGCGCTGGGTTTTCTCGGGACTCCGGCTGGCCCGATGAGCCTCGACAGCGACACCCCGGTGACGGCGACCACCGGGGACACGGCCATCGGGGGCCTTGCTGCAGACGCACTCTCGGGATTGTGGCAGCAACCGCCGGTCCTCCCGACGAAGTGGTTGTACGACGAGCGCGGCAGCAAGCTCTTCGACGAGATCACCCGTCTGCCCGAGTACTATCCCACCCGCCGCGAGACCGCGATCCTGCGCGCGCGGTCGGCCGAGATCGCCTCGACGACCCGTGCCGACGTCATCGTCGAACTGGGCTCGGGCACATCGACCAAGACGCGTCTGCTGCTCGACGCCTTCGTGGACGCGGCCGCCGACGGTGAGCGTCCGACCTACGTCCCCGTCGACGTCAGCACCGAGATGCTCACGACGACAGCCGAAGTGCTCGCCGTCGACTATCCCGGGATCGACGTCGTCCCCGTGGTCGCCGACTTCACCGAGCCCGACCTGGATCTCCCGCCCGCCGACGGCCCGCGCCTCGCGGTGTTCCTCGGTGGCACGATCGGCAACTTCGATCCTGCTGCGCGCGCGGAGTTCTATCGTTCGATGGTCGGCTCGTTGTCCCCGGGTGACTACTTCCTCCTCGGTACCGACCTCGTCAAGGACACCGGGCGGCTCGTCGCCGCCTACGACGACAGTGCCGGTGTGACCGCCGATTTCAACCGGAACATGATCGAGGTGCTCCGTGCCGGCCTCGACGCTCGCGGGCTCTACGCCGACGACTTCGAACACATCGCCCGCTGGAATCCGGGCGAGCACCGCGTCGAGATGTGGCTTCGCGCCCGGCGGGACATCGACGCGTACTTCGGTGTGCTGGGCCGATCGTGGCGGGTGCCCGCGGGAACCGAGATCCACACCGAGATCAGCACCAAGTTCCAGCCCGGGGCGCTCGCGGAAGAACTCGAGTCGGCCGGACTGTCCGTCGTGTCGGCGTGGACCGATCCCGCTGGCGACTTCCAGCTCACCCTGACCCGACGCTGAGCAGTTCGCGCACCCGCGGGATGACCTGCGTTCCATAGAGTTCGATGCTGCGCATGAGCTCGGGGTGGCCGAGTGTCCCGTGCGAATACTTCAGGTCGAATCGGCTCAGTCCCAGTGCTTGGACGGTCGACGCGATCTTGCGGGCAACGGTGTCGGGCGACCCGACGTAGAGCGAGCCGCCGGGTCCCGTCGACCGCTCGAACTCGATGCGGGTCGGCGGCGGCCAACCGCGTTCGCGACCGATGCGTCCGACGTACTCGCGGTAGTGCGGCCATAGGGCGTCGCGTGCCTGCGCGTCGGTGTCGGCGACATGTCCCGGTGAGTGCACGCCGACGGGCAATAGCGGCTTGTCCATCTCGCGCAGGGCACGGTGATAGAGATCGACGTACGGCTTGAAGCGCAGCGGGTCGCCGCCGATGATCGCGAGCATGAGCGGCAGGCCGTACGACGCGGCACGTACCACCGACTCCGGGCTGCCGCCGACCGCGATCCACGTCGGCAGGGGAGGGTTCTCGAGTTCGGGGTAGACCGTCTGGGACTGCAGCGGACTGCGCGTGGAACCCGACCAGGAGACCGGTCGGCCGGTGCGCAGTTCGGCGAACAGGGCCAGCTTGTCGCTGAACAGTTCCTCGTAATCGGAGAGGTCGAAACCGAACAGCGGAAACGACTCGGTGAACGACCCGCGCCCGAGGATCACCTCGGCGCGACCCGACGACAACGCATCGATTGTCGAGAACCGCTGGAACACGCGGATCGGATCATCGGAACTCAGGACGGTGACGGCCGAACCGAGACGCATCCGCGTGGTGCGCGCCGCGATCGCGCCGAGTACGACCTCGGGTGCCGACACCGCGTAGTCGTCGCGGTGATGCTCACCGACACCGAGGAAGTCGACGCCCACCTCGTCGGCGAGGATGGCCTGCTCGAGCAGATCGCGCAGGGTCTGCGACCCCGAGCGCAATGTGCCGTCGGGTTCGGCGGTGATGTCCCCGAACGTGTCGAGACCGAGCTCGACCTTCTCGATACCTACCGGGTGAGATTTCATGTCGCCCTTCGCGAAGTTGTGATCGTGCGGGGCGAAATCGGAGGAATTGCGCCCGCATTGGTCTCTTCACACGATTTCACGAACATCTTTCCAGTTCGTCACGGTGTCGAGGTCGGTGCTGTGTAATGCTTCATACCGGTTCATGTGCTCGGCGTGCGAGCGCCGATTCTTCTAGACAAGGGAGACACTCCGATGTGGGATTCATTCTGGGACTTCATCTGGTACACGATCGTCATCTTCGCGTTCGTCGCATACCTGATCGTCCTGTGGCACATCATCAGCGACCTGTTCCGCGACAAGGCGGCTTCGGGGTGGGCGAAGGCGGCGTGGGTGGTCTTCCTGATCATCTTCCCGTACATCACCGCCATCGTGTACCTGCTCGCGAAGGGCAAGGGGATGGCCGAGCGTCAGCGTGAGGCGTACAGCGAGGCCAAGCAGGCGTCCGACGAGTACATCCGGTCCGTCGCAGGCACCTCACCGACCCAGCAGATCGCCGACGCGAAGAACCTGCTCGACTCGGGCGCGATCACCCCTCAGGAGTTCGAACACTTGAAGAGCAAGGCCCTCAGCGGAACCGCCTGACGGTCCCTCGACACAGACAACGCTCCCCGATGGCGCCGGTCGCCGTCGGGGAGCGTTGTCTGTTCTCCGGTTCGGGACCGGCGTCGCGTCAGTCCGCCGACCCGACGCCCACACGCCACAGCGGATTGACCGGACCGTGGCCGGCGCCCAGTGGATACGCGGCCGCCAGGCAGCGGGTCACCCAGTCCTTGCCGAAGCCGACCGCCGCGGGAACGTCGTGCCCGTGGGCCAGCGCGCATGCGATCGCGGCGGCGAGGGTGTCGCCGGCGCCGTGGTCGTGCGGGGTGTCGATGCGTTCGTGGCTGAGCTCGATGAACTGGTCGCCGTCGTAGAGCAGATCGGGGGAGTGGTCCGAGGTTCGCAGGTGCCCGCCTTTCACCAGCGCCCAGCGCGGCCCGAGATCGAGCAGTGCCCTGGCCGCGTCGCGCTGCGACGCGGCATCGGTGACCGCGATGCCGGTGATGAGCCGGACCTCGTCCAGGTTCGGTGTCACCACCGTCGCGAGGGGAAACAGGCTGTGCCGCAGGGTGTCGAGTGCCGAGTCGGCGAGCAGCTGGTTGCCGTGCATCGACGCGCACACCGGATCGACCACCAGCGGAACGGATGTGTCCCGGCCGATTCCGCTCGTGCGGCACTGCTCGACGATGGCCTCGATGATGGGCGCCGACGCGAGCATCCCGGTCTTCGCCGCGGCCACACCGATGTCACCGGACACGGAGTCGATCTGCGCCGCCACGGTCTGCGGTGAGATCTCCTCGAACCCGCTCACGCCTACCGAGTTCTGGACCGTCACCGCGGTCACCGCGACACACCCGTGCACCCCGAGCAGGGCGAAGGTGCGCATGTCTGCCTGTATTCCCGCGCCCCCGCCGGAGTCCGAACCCGCGATCGTCAGGACCCGTACCGGGGCCGTTCCGGGCGGTGACAGCGGGAGTCCCGTGTAGGCCTGTTCGTCGACCGTGCGCTGATTCGCGTCGACTGTGCGTCGTCGTGCGTCGTCTGTGCGCATCAGGCGCCGCCGGTCGTCTGGAGCGGGAGGTACACGCGGTTACCGGCCTCGGCGAACTCGGCCGACTTCGCGGCCATGCCCTCGGCGATAGTCCGGTCGATGTCGTCCGTGGTGACGAGACCGTGCTCCTCGGCGTAGGCGCGGACGTCCGCCGAGATCCGCATCGAGCAGAACTTGGGTCCGCACATCGAGCAGAAGTGGGCGGTCTTCGCGGGCTCGGCGGGCAGCGTCTCGTCGTGGTATGCGCGCGCGGTGTCGGGGTCGAGGGCGAGATTGAACTGGTCGGTCCAGCGGAACTCGAAGCGCGCCTCGCTCAGTGCGTCGTCGCGTTCCTGTGCCCGCGGGTGGCCTTTGGCCAGGTCGGCCGAGTGCGCCGCGATCTTGTACGTGATCACGCCGACCTTGACGTCGTCGCGGTCCGGAAGTCCTAGATGCTCTTTCGGAGTCACGTAGCACAGCATCGCGGTGCCGGCCTGAGCGATCATCGCCGCGCCGATGGCCGAGGTGATGTGGTCGTAGGCCGGCGCGATGTCGGTGGCGAGCGGACCCAGGGTGTAGAAGGGGGCCTCCTCGCACAACTCCTCCTCCAGGCGCACGTTCTCGGCGATCTTGTGCATCGGGACGTGCCCGGGGCCTTCGATCATGACCTGCACACCATGCGATTTGGCGATCGCGGTCAGCTCGCCGAGAGTGCGGAGTTCGGCGAACTGGGCCTCGTCGTTCGCGTCGGCGATCGATCCGGGGCGCAAGCCGTCGCCGAGGGAGAACGTGATGTCGTAGCGGCGGAAGATCTCGCACAATTCGTCGAAGTGCGTGTACAGGAACGACTCCCGGTGGTGCGCGAGACACCAGGCCGCCATGATCGAACCGCCGCGCGAGACGATGCCCGTCACCCGCTTCGCGGTCAGCGGAACGTAGCGCAGCAGGACACCGGCATGCACGGTCATGTAGTCGACACCCTGCTCGGCCTGCTCGATCACGGTGTCGCGATACAGTTCCCAGGTCAGCGAGGCGGGATCGCCGTTGACCTTCTCCAGCGCCTGGTAGATCGGAACCGTCCCCACGGGGACCGGCGAGTTACGCATGATCCACTCGCGGGTGGTGTGGATGTCGGCGCCGGTCGAGAGATCCATGATCGTGTCGGCGCCCCAGCGGGTGGCCCACACCATCTTCTCGACCTCGTCGGAGATCGAGCTGCGCACCGCCGAATTACCGATGTTCGCATTGACTTTCACCGCGAAGTTCTTGCCTATGATCATCGGTTCGGACTCCGGATGCCGGTGGTTCGCCGGGATGACCGCTCGCCCGATCGCCACCTCCGACCGGACCAGTTCGGGGTCGATGCCCTCTCGGGCGGCGATGAACCGCATCTCTTCGGTGATGATCCCGGCCCGCGCCCAAGCTAGCTGGGTGCTCGCGCCGTCGACCGGTTCCGGGCGGCGCCAGTTGTCGCGGGTGGGGGCGAGGCCCTTCTCGACGTCGATGCGCGCCGTCGGATCGGTGTACGGACCCGAGGTGTCGTAGACGTCGAGGTGTTCGCCGTTGGTGAGGTGGATACGACGCTGCGGGACGCGCAGGTCGCCGACCGTGAGGTAGTGCTTGGTGCTGCCCTCGATCGGACCGAGGGTCAGGAACCCTGAGTCGGCGGGTGCGCTGCCGTCGCGAGTCGCGGATACACGTGTGCCCATGGCTTGTCTCCCTACGCCGGCATTACCCGGACAGGTTCGAGCGGTCGGCGACCGCCCGTCGCCATCTCAGCCCTCGGTCATCGTGAGAGCCCCCGCGGTGTAGTTGTCGTGCGTCCGCCACCCTACAGCGCGGAGTTCGTTCGGGTCGTAGGGGTGCGCGCGACCGTCTCGATGTGCGACGACCGGACGATCGGGGTCATCAGTTACGGTTCCGTAAGGTACCGTGTGACCCGGATCACAAGCGGGGCCTATGCCGAGGTTCGGACGGCACATGTCAGTGGTCCGATGTCCACGATCAAGAGGTGAGGAGGGTCGGGTGCTACGCAAGCATCGTCAGCGACCACCACAGTCGGCGAAGTCGATCCTGCAGCAGATCTCGCAGGTGGTGCACAATCCCGACCGCGACCGGTTCGAGCTGTGGGTCGCCGGCGACCTGGTCGGCGTGCTCGGCTATTCGACCGAGACGGTCGACGGTCAGACCACCATCACCGTCCTACACACCGTGCTCTACGACGAGTACACTGGACATGGTCTCGCCACCCGACTCACCCGCACCGTCGTGCACTTCACCCGCGAGCAGGGCGCCCGCCTGCGGCCCGTGTGCACCTTCACCAAGCACTATCTCGACGGCCATCCCGGGATCGTGACGCTCGCGCCGGTGTGATCCGAAGGTAAGCCTCGGCGGCTCCAGAACATTCCTCGCCGGACCCTTCGAGGCTCGTCGCTATCGCTCCTCGCACCTCAGGGAGCAGGGGTTACGCGCTTCCGTCGGATTATGGAGCGGTGGTCGCGCTCCTCGCGCCGGTGTGAGGAACGGGCTCCGACTCGGCTCAGCCCGCCGACGGCTCCGACAGCAGTGTCTCGCGGAGCACCTTCTTGTCGATCTTGCCGACTGCGGTGACCGGCAGTGTGCGTACGACGCGGACCACGTCGGGCAGTTTGAAGGAGGCGAGTCCGCGGTCGGCGAGGAAGGTGCGGATCGCGGCGAGCTCGAGTGGTCGGGCCGGGGGGTGTTCGTGCGAGAGCACGACTGCCGCACAGATCTTCTCACCGAGGGCGTTGTCGGGCAGCCCGACCACCGCGACCTGCCGGACCGAATCGTGGGCGAGGAGGTTCTCCTCGACGTCGTCGGCGGCGACGTTCTCCCCGGCGCGCACGATGGTGTCCTTGATGCGGCCGGTCACGGCCAGGTGCCCCGACGGCAGCCGGGTGACCTTGTCCCCGGACCGGTAGAAGCCGTCCGGCGTGAAGGACTTCTCGTTGTGCGCCGTGGCGCGGTAGTAACCGCGGATCGTGTAGGGCCCCCGCACCAGCAGTTCACCTTCTTCCCCGTCGGGGACATCGGCTCCGCCCTCGTCGACGACCCGCACCTCGTCGAGCTCCGACATCGGTGCCCCTTGCACTTGGTGCACCAAGTCACGCGGGTCGTCGGTCCGGGTGTAGCAGATCAGCCCCTCGGCCATGCCGAAGACCTGCTGGACGACGGGGCCGAGGGCCGCGTCGAGGGCGACGGCGTCGGACTGTGCCAGCTTGGCGCCGCCCACCTGCAGCAGGCGCAGGGAGCTGATGTCCGCCGGCTCCCACTCGGTCGCCGCGCACCAGAGTTGCGCGAGCGCGGGGACGAGCGCGGTCACCGTGACGCGGTGCCGCTCGATGAGGTCGAAAGTGTTGTCCGGACTGGGGTTGTCGGCTAAGACGACGTGGCCGCCCGCACCGAAGACGCCCAGGATTCCCGGGCAGCACAGCGGAAAGTTGTGCGCGGCCGGCAGGGCGACGAGGTAGGTGTCGTCGGCGGTGAGGCCGGCGACGTCCGCGGACAGCCGGGCGTTGAGGTCGTAGTCGTCGTGCGTGCGCGCGATGAGTTTCGGCAGTCCGGTGGTGCCCCCCGACACGAGGAACAGGGCGGGTAGCCCGGCGTCGGGGGCAGCCGGGAGCTCGACCGAGGCGGGGTCGGCGTCGGGGAGCGGTGTGAATCGACCAGGTTCGCCGGAGATGAAGACCTGCGCGACGTCGGGCACCCGTGACTGCAGCTCGGTCGCGAGCTCGCGATAGTCGAACCCCCGGCGGCCGTCCTCACCGATGTAGGCGACCGCGCCGGCACCGGCTGCGAGATGGGCGATCTCGGTGATCCGGTGCGCGGGCAGCGTCATCACCGGAACGACACCCGCGCGTAGGAGGCCGTACAGGGTGACCGCGAAGTCGAGGGAGTTGTTCAGCTGCAACACGACCCGTTGCGTCGGCCGCAGTCCGGCCGCGACGAAACCGGCGGCACGACGGAGGGTGGCGTCGCGGAACTCGGCATAGGTGAGCGTGCGCGGCCCGTCGGTGGAGGCGTCGGTCAGCGCAGGGGAGTCGGGAGTTCGCTCGGCGGCCAGATCGAGGCCGGCGAACAACGGGCGGTCGAGGAAGACGCCGGCGTCGCGGTACTTCTGTGCCTGTGCGTCGGTGTGGGGAGCGAAACCGTCGAGCAGATCGGTCGCGGGGTCGAGATGCGTCGGCATGAGTTCATTCAAACACAGGCAGGATAGGGTAACCTTACCGGTCGATGCAGGGCGGGAGGCCGGCTGTCGACCCGCGGGGGATTGTTTGATTAGGCTGCCCTAAGATTCCCTATGATCATCGGTGCTCGAGTGCATCACGACCGGAGGAACGAAGGACATGTCGCTGACAACCGAATCGCACGCCGCGCAGTTCGTCGACCTGCTCGCGCCGGCCTCGCCGCTGAGCGAGTCCGATGCCGCGCGGATCACGGCGGCCTGGGCCGGCTCCGGCGAATTCGGCGACCATGTCGTCTACGAGCGCGACCGGCGCTGGACCTTCGCGGCGGGTGTCCGCGCCCGCGTGGTGATCACACGCAGTGAGGTCATCGTCGACGATCAGGGCGACCGCACGACGACGCCCTGGCGCGGCGACCCCGCCGACGCGCTCGCCGCCGCGACCGCGTCGCTGTCGATTTCCGACTGGCGCGTCTACGGCTGGGTCGGTTTCGACTTCTGCGCCCCGTATCACGGCATCCTCGAGCGCGTTCCCGAGGACACGGTGCTGGCGCACCTCATCGTTCCCGAGTTCGAGGCGACCGTCGATGCCGACGGGGTCGACACCGGGTCGCTCGACGCCGAGCGTGCCGGTCGTCTCCTCGAGATCGCCTCGCGAGCAACCGTTCCCGGCGAGTCGCGGCCGGTGGACGTGCAGTCCGACCCGGACGACTACCGCGGCCGTGTGGCCACCGCTGTCGCCGAGATCGAAGCCGGGCGGTACCAGAAGGTGATCCTCTCGCGTGCCGTCGACATCCCGTTCGACGTCGACATCCCTGCCACCTACGCCCGCGGCCGCGCCGACAACAACCCCGCCCGGAGCTACCTGCTCTCGCTCGGTGACCTGCAGGCGGCCGGGTTCAGTCCCGAACTCGTCGTCGCGGTGCATGACGACCGGACCGTGGTCACCGAACCACTGGCCGGCACAAGGGCTTTCGGGATCTCCGCGGAGCAGGACGCGGCGGCCCGCGCCGACCTGCTCTCGGATGCCAAGGAGATCGCCGAGCACGCCATGTCAGTACGTGCGTGCTTCGACGAGGTCTCCTCGATCGCCACCGCGGACACCACGGCCGTGAGTGAGTTCATGGAGGTTCGTGAGCGCGGGAGCGTCCAGCATCTGGCCTCGACCGTGCGCGGGACCCTCGCCGATCACGAAACGCCTTGGCGTGCACTCGAGGTGGTGTTCCCGTCGATCACCGCGTCGGGCATCCCCAAGACCCCGGCCGTGGAGGCGATCGACCGTCTCGAGCCCCGACGCCGCGGCCTGTATTCCGGCGCGATCCTCACCGCCTCGTCGACGGGCGAGCTCGAGGCGACCCTGGCCCTGCGCACCATATTCTCGTCCGGGCAAGGCGCATGGCTGCGTGCCGGTGCCGGGATCGTCGCCCAGTCCACGCCGGAGCGCGAGTTCACCGAGACCTGCGAGAAGCTGGCCAGCGTCGCCCCGTACGTGGTCCCGCGCTGACCGACCGATACTTTCGACCGAACATCACCACCCCAGGAGCCACCACATGTCCGACCACATCACCGAAGCCCTGCGCGGCATCCTCGAAGAGGACCTCGACCTCGCGCTTGGCGACATCAGCCGCGACTCGAAGCTGATCGACGACCTGGGGCTGGACTCGGTGGCGTTCGCCATCGGCGTGGTGGCGATCGAAGAGCGTCTCGGCGTGAAGCTGTCGGAACGGGAGCTCTTCGAGTCCAAGACCGTCGGCGACCTCGAGGACCTCATCCGGTCGAAGGCCGGCACCCCGGCCTGAGAGGACCCGGACCCGACATGACTGTGGAGACCCCAGTGCAGACGTACGCCGAACTGCTCGACGCCGCGTTCGACGAGCAGGTGACGGCCTGGACGGCGCAGGCCGAGCGGGATCATCGATTCCCGCGGCCCCTGCTCGAACACCTCGGTGCCGAGGGCGTCTTCGTCCGCAAGTGGGAGGACCGCAAGGTCACCGACCTCCACGACCATTTCGCCCTCGGCGCACATCTCGGCGCGCTGGGCTCCGCGGCCATCGGAGTGGGTGTGAGCCTGCACGATTCGGCCATCGCCATCCTCCGCCGCTTCGGCCGCAACGACTATCTCAGAGACCTGGCCCAGCGCGCCCTGAACGCCGAGACCGTGCTGTGTATCGGGGCCTCTGAGGAGCAGGGCGGGTCGGATCTACAGAACTCCGAGACCCGGATCCTGCCGGAGAACGGCGGGTTCCGTGTCGTCGGTCACAAGAAGTTCGTGTCTCTCTCGCCGATCGCGGACCACGTGTTCGTGGTCTGCCGTGGCGTCGACGACGGTCCTGACGTGGGCGGCAACGTGGCGTTGGCCGCCGTCCCGATCGAGTCGGTGACGGTGGGGAAGCCGTATGCGAAACTCGGCGCCGGGCCCCTCGACACCGCGCCGGTGACCATCGACGCCTGGATTCCCGACGAGGCGCTGATCGCTCGGCCGGGGACGGGCCTGGCGATCATCAGCTGGGGACTGGCGCACGAGCGGTACTCGGTGGCCGCCCAGATCGCCGCCGCGTGCGACGTGATGATCGGCGTGACACTCGCCCGGATGGTGGAGCGCACCCAGTTCGGCAAGAAGCTCTACGACCATCAGGCGCTCCGGCTGCGCGTCGCCGATCTGCAGGCCAGGGTCGACGTCCTGCGCTATTCGCTGGCCGGTGTCGCCGCGGAGGGCAAGATAAACCTGCGCACCGCCGCGGCGCTGAAGGCCACCGCCGCCAACCTCGGGGAAGAGGTCGCGTCGGAGTGCCTGCACATCTTCGGCGGTATCGGTTACCTCGAGACCGTATCCCCCATCGGTCGCTGGTGGCGGGACATGAAATTGGCCCGCGTCGGCGGCGGCACCGACGAGGTGCTGTGGGAACTGGTCGCGGCGGCGATGAAACCCGACACCGAGCGTTATAAGGCCATGTTCGTCGACTCCGAACTCCACGGCACCGGCTCGCCGGTGTCCTGAAGCGCTCGAGCCATCGTCCCTCTTACCCAGGCGGTCATCCCATGAACAGCCCAGCCAGCCAGGCGCCGGCCGACGCGCGTGTCACCGAACTCGCGCCGCCCGACCACACCTACCTGCACATGGACAAAGACAGCGCGCCCATGCACTGGTCGATGATCCTGCAGCTCGAGAGCAACGGGGCGTTGCTCGGCCTCGACGAGGTGCGGACGCGGGTCCGGGAGCGGGCCGGGCTGTTCGAGATATTCCGGCTGGGCATCCGCAACGGCCGCTGGCGCAAGCCCGAAATGGTGCTCGCCGACGACAGCTGGGATGCCGGCGAGCACGTGACCGAGTTCGGGTTCACCGATCGCGCCCATCTCCAGCGACGGGTGACGAAACTGCTCGAGTCGCCGCTGCCGCGGCCGCGCCCGTTCTGGGACATCACCCTGTTCACGCCGTCGGCGGGTGCCGAAGGCGTCGGACAGTGGGTCCTGCTCCGGGTGCACCACAGCATCTCCGACGGCATCGCGGGGGCGGCCTTCGCCGCTCTCCTCGCCGACGGGGAACCCGACGATCTCGCGGAGTTCGAGCGATTCGCCACCAGTCCCCGCTTCCGGATCAGCGGCATCGACCCCGAGGAACTCAAAGAGGCAAAGGCCGCCTATGGCGACCAGCACGCGGCGGGCGGTGGCAAGAAACGAGCCTGGCCCGCACTGACGAAGTCGGGCGAGCGCGAGTACGCTCTGTTCTCCGCGTCGACCCGGACGCTGCGCAAGGCTGCCAAGGGCAACGGCGCGACCGTTCACGAGTTCCTCCTCGCCGCCATCGGCCGGGCGATCAGCCTCAACCCGCCCGCGTCCCCACAGGCCGACGTCGTCCGCGTGACACTGCCGGTGACCCTCGACGACGAGTTCCGGCACACCGGCAACGCGGTGTCCGTGGCGCTCCTCAACCTGCTCGGCAACGAGCCCGATCTGTCACGTCAGATCGGCCGTGCGCGAAGCGAACTCGAAACCATAGCGACGCGGAAGCCGGAGCTGTACCTGGCCGCCGCCGACGATCTGCCGCGCGCCCCGCTGTGGGGTCTGCAGCGCGCGATCGTGAACGCGTCGATGTCCCACATGCACCCCGACATCCACATCGGCATCAACCCCGGGTTCTCGCGGGTCCGGTCGGTGCTGGGGCGCTCGATCGTCACCCTGACACCGTTGTCGCCGCTCGCGGGTTACTCGCTGTCGGTGACGACCCTGATCCTCGGACACACCACCACGTTCGGCGTCGTCACCGACGCGCAGGCGCTACCCGGGTACGCCGAACGGTTCGTGGCCGCGCTCGACGAAGTGCTGCAGGAGGCCCTCCCGTCAACCTGACGGGGGTGCGAGCTTAGGCTTGCCTTGTAATCCGGGGTCCGAGGGCTGCAATATACAGGTGGCCGTCGGCTCGGCGGGGGCGAAGACATACACGGAGAAAGAACAACATGAGCAACGACGTCAACTACCAGGACCCGGCCGGGGCCGATTACTACTCGGGGGTCGACCACCGCGAGTCGGACACCGGTTCGTCTCGCCGGTCGGGCGGGGTCAGCGTCCCGACCGTCCTGGCGTCGGCAGGCATCGCTGCCATCATCTCCGCGATCGTCGTGACGATCGGCGTGGTGGGCATCGTGGTGAGCGAGCGCAACGACTCCGCCACCGCCGCACAGCCGACCGTCGTCAACCTCGGTGCCGCGCAGACCGCGCTGCCCCAGCAGGGCATTGCCGGCCAGCAGCCCGTCCCGGGTCAGCCCGCACCCGCCGGCGCACCGGCCGGAGCGCCGGCAGCGGCCCCGACGGAAAACGTGCCCGAAGGCGGCGGAGCGATCGGTGGACCGGTCGGTCCTCCCGGTGAAGGAGCCGCGCCGGCTCCGGGTGCGGCCCCCGCACCTGCTCCCGCGCCGGGCACCACGGCCGCCCCGCAGCAGAGCGTTGCCGCCGGCCCGACCGCGCTGACGCCCGGACAGCTCAACACCAAGGTCCGCATCGTCATGAACTCCAACGGCAGCCGCGCCGCACGCGCCGCCGAACTCGAGGGCGGTGAGCGCGCGCTCCGTCAGATCGACCTCGTCGCCCGCGCGATCACGACCTACGGCAACGTCGGGCTCAGCTACCAGATGGTCGGGCCCGTCCAGGTCAGCGGCAACACGCTGACCGCTCCGCTGCAGATCAGCGTGGTCGGCCGCGGTAGCCAGAATCGCTCGATGACGTTCGTGTGGAGCGGCAACAAGTGGAAGCTCTCCAACCGAAGCGTCTGCACCATCGCGGGATTCGTCCTGCTGCCCTGCTCGCTCTGACCGCGCGGGGTGACACGGTCCGGTCCGCCGGACGACACCGACAACCCATTGGGGGATCTTCACGTGATTTCACGACCACGCCTGGGCGCACTCGCCGCGAGTGCACTCCTGTTCGCGGGCCTGCTGGCCGGTTGCTCGAGCTCGGATGACGAATCCGCCGGTGGCACCGTCCAACTCAACCTTCCGGACGGCCGGTCGGTGACGATCCCCGACACCCCGGAGCGGATCGTGACCCTGGGAGACCAATGGACCGACGTCGTTCTGTCCTTCGGTGAGACGCCGGTCGGGTACTACGACTACTCGAAGTCGGCGACCGGCGAGATGCAGCCGTGGTACGGCGAGAAGCTGGCCGACGCGACGTTCGTCGATCCCACCAAGGGCGACGACGCGACGACCATCGCCAAGCTGAACCCGGACCTGATCTTCGCACCCGGCTTCGCCTCGGACAGTCCGGAGTTCCAGCAGATCTCGAAGCTGGCCCCGACGGTCAATGCCATCAGCGACCAGGAGATCGATCCCTGGCAGGACATGGTCACGGTGATGGGCACCGTGCTGCACGACCCGGAGAAGGCGAAGTCGATCATCGACGACACCAACGCGAAGATCGCGGCGGTGGCGCAGGAGTACCCGGATCTGAAGGGTAAGACCTACGCCTTCGCGTTCATGTACGGCAACGACCAGCTGTCGGTGCTCGGCGACGAGAACGACGGCGCCGGAAAGCTGTTCACCTCGCTCGGGATGAAGATGGCGCCCAAGCTGGTCGCCGAGTACCAGCGGACCGGCCAGCCGCGCTTCGGGCTGAGCACCGAGAACATCCCGATGCTCGACGCCGACGTGCTCGTCGTGGCCACGGCCACCCCCGAGCAGGCGGAGACCCTGAAGTCGCTGCCCGGGTACAAGAACCTGAAGGCGGTCAAGGACAACGCCGTCACGTTCATGACCCAGTCGCAGATCACCGGTCTCAACGCGCCGACGCCGAACTCGATCCCGTACGTCCTCGACCTGTTGAAGCCGTCGTTCGCCGCGGCATCCAACTGAGCTCGGTCTGGAACGAACTCGCCCTCCGCGGAATGCGGAGGGCGAGTTGGTTTTCGGGGTCGCCGGACCCTTCGTGGCTCGTCGCTATCGCTCCTCGCACCTCAGCCTGGATCCGTGGATGGGTGCGGGGTGTCGGTAACGTGAAAATGCCCTCTGAGCTGGAATGATTGGTGGTGTTGAGACACAAAACATTCCAGCTCAGAAGGCACTTTCAGTGAAAGTATCGCATAGGTTCTCCGCCACGTCCGCCATGTTCGACGACGACAACCTGGTGTCGCACGCCGGGCTGGTAGCGGTCATGAGAGTGGCTGAGTCGACCGGGTTGGCCGCATCGCTGGGCGACCGGGTCGATCTCGGTACCACCCAGGTCGCCTCCGCTGGGGCAAACCTCGACGCGAAACTGTTGACCGTGATCGGCGGATTGTGTTGCGGCGCTGACAGTATCGACGACCTCGGAATGGTCCGTAGTGGTGGGCACACCCGTCTGTTCGACCGCGTGTACGCCCCAGCCACGATCGGGCAAACGCTGCGCGAGTTCACCCCCGGCCACGCCCGGCAACTCAACGCCGTGATGACCCACACCTTGCCGGCGATGTGCGCCACGGCGGGTCTGCTGCCCACCGACGGGTCCCGGGTATTTGTCGACATCGACTCACTATTACGCCCGGTCTACGGCTACCAGAAAGAAGGCGGCTCCTACGGGCACGCCAAAATCGCCGGGCGTGAACTGCTGCGCAAAGGGTTGTCCCCGCAGGTCACCACCCTGTCCGCACCCGGGTATGCACCGGTGATCGGCAACGCCTGGCTACGCGCCGGGCGCACCGCTTCCGGTAACGGGGCAGCGAGAATGATCGCTGAAACCCTGACCACCGCACGCCGCTGTGGGGCGAGTGGGGAGATCACCGTCCG
>NZ_JAGRQM010000040.1:0-17326 GCF_018132775.1 Gordonia sp. SCSIO 19800
CACTGTACTTGCGTGGTGCTGCCATGCTCTCCATCCTTCACAGGTTCGAGAGCCTCCGACAGACCCGGGGCGGTTCAACCACCAGCCAGCCGCGTACCAAGGTCAGTGCAGCTAGCGTTTGAATTAGGACGCAACTCATCTATCACGGGCGACGGTGCTGCGTCATGCTTATGCCCCTCCTACCTGTTGACGGAATGGTCGGGATATTCAGCGACCGACGCTTGTCAGATCCCCATGGGTCCGTCCGCGTGACTTTTGCGATGGTCAAGGGGCGAGCCGGAAACGGTCGATGTCACCCGGCCACCAGCTCGCAGTGCCCAGCAGCACCGCTAGCGCCGGGACTACTAAGGTCCGCACCAGGAACGTGTCGAGCAGCAAACCGACACCGATGATGAACCCGATTTGCACCATCACATCGATGGACCCGACCATCAGCCCAAACATGCTGGCCGCGAATATCAACCCAGCCGAGGTGATGACCGACCCGGTGTAAGCGACGGTACGCATTACGCCGACCCGCACGCTCCACCTCGTTTCCTCTCTCAGCCGTGACACCAGCAGCATGTTGTAGTCGGCGCCCACCGCCACCAAGACAATGAACGACACCAGTGGCACGGGCCAGGCGATCCCGGCACCGAGGATGTGTTGAAGTACGAGCACACCAATACCGAGAGCCGCCATGTAGTTCAAGACGACGGTTGCAAGGAGATAGACAGGTGCAACGACGGCCCGCAACAGCAGCATCAGGATCAGACCCACGATGAGAAGGGTGGCTATGCCGAGCAGTTTGAAATCGTACGACAACAGTCGCTGGACGTCGGCATTGATCGCAGGAAAGCCCGCAACAGAAGCACGTCCGCCCTCCAGAGTGGTGTTCGGCATCGCGTTCTCGGCGACGCTGGACAGCTCGTTCGCCAGCGTCATTGCATCGGCAGAGTATGGGTCGTAGGCGGTCTGTACCGCATAGCGCACGGTTTTCCCGTCGGACGAGATGAACTGTCGAGCGACCTGACTGAACTGCTGGTCCTTGAACGCATCCGCGGGGAGATAGAAGCCGGTTGCCGAGTCAGAATCGCCGACCTCCCGTGCGGGAGCCCGAAGCTGTGCGGCGACCTGTGCCAGTCCACTGAGTAGCTGAAGGTTGCTGTCCACCAGAGCACCGACTCCGTTCGACAACTGACGCGCGCCGTCGGCAAGTGCGCCGACGCCGGATTCGAGTTGCGAGAGCCTGTTCCCGAGGTCCTGTCCGCCGATGGCTTGTAGTGCAGAATCCAGCGTTTGAAGAGAACGCTGCAGCTGTGCAATGTTGGTCGAGCCTGGCGCACTCACGCGGCCGAGCTGCGCGGCAAAGTCAGCCACCCTCCCAAGCGACTGATCATCCGCGAGTGCCCGGATGTCGGCCATTTGCGCGCGCAGTGCCGAGCACTGCGCGATCTGCTGGCACCACGGATTGTCTAACGCGGACAACGCCGGCGCGACCGCATCTGCCGCAGACTGGGCCCGACGTGCGAGTTGAGACAGCTCGGGCGCTTGCTTGGAAAACTGTCTAAGCCTTGGGGCAGCGTTCGCCAGTTGGTTCACAAGCGGCCGATACTCGTCGAGCTGCGGGCCAAATGACGACACCTCGTCGAGCAACCCCGACAGCGGAGCGAGGTTGGAGGATATCTGGTCTTCTAACAGTGCCAGGCCTCCGGCGAGCTGCTCTGACCCCGTCTTCAGGACGGCCAGATCACCCTTGCGGGCCTGTCCATCACCGGTCTCCTCGGTGATCTTGGTACCGATCTGATCATTCTGCCAAGATAATTGCGCCTGCTCTAGCTTCTCACCGGTCGGCCGCGTCACGCCAATGACCCTGGTCACGCCGGGAATCTGCGCGACGCGGGAGGCTAGCTGGTCGAGGTCGGCAAGGCCTTGAGCCGTGCGCATGTCGTTCTCGGACTCCACCACCAAGAATTCTGAGATGATGATGTCTTTCGGGAAGTGGCGGTTGAGAAGCGCGTATCCTTCGTTGCTCCCTGTGTCAGGTGGCTGCCCCTCGCGATCGTCGTAGGTGATCTGAATTGTTGCGGCGACCATGGCGAGGCCGATCAACACGACCACACTGATCGCGAGCAGAGGGACCGGCCGCCGGATAACCATGACTCCGACTCTTCTCCAGTAATCCCGCGTCAGGTCACGGCGGGGAAGGCCGGCGCCTTTCTTGGCAGCGAAAGAGAGTACGAGGGGCAGCAATGTCACCGTCGCCAAGAATGCGAAAGCTATGGCGATTGCGCAGGCCGGACCCAAAGTGTTAAACACACTGAGCTTGGCGAAGGCCATAGCCAGGAACGCTAGGGCCACAGTGCCCGCCGACGCTAGAACCACGCGGCCGATAGTTGCATTCGCGTGGGCGATAGCGACATCAGGAGAGTAACCCGCTCGAATACCTTCATGATAGCGGCTGATGAGGAACACCGAATAGTCAACTCCGGCACCAAAGATGATGACGGTCATGAACATTGACGTGAACTGGGATACCGGCATGCCCAGCTCGCCCAGTCCAGATAGAACTCCGCGACCCACAGCCAAGCTCATGCCCACGACAAGCAGCGGCATCAGCGCGGTGAAGACCGAACGATAGACGATCAGGAGGATCACGGCGATCAGCAGCACGGTGGCAACAGTGATCAGGACCAGATCCGACTCGCCCACGGCGAGTTGGTCGCTAAAGGTCGCGGGCGGGCCTGTCACACGGACTGTCGTCCCACTGTCACGAAAGATACTCTCAGCGATCTCACGCACCGCTGCGACCGCCTCCGCGGTATCGGGTCCCCCGAGTGTGCCGGCCACTCCCACGGGCAGATACCAGGCTTGCTTGTCTTTGCTGAGAGCCTGACTTGCGGTGAGGGGATCGCTCAGCAGGTCCCGGACAGCGATGACGTGCCTGTCGTCCGCCCGCAGGGTGTCGACAAGCACGTGATATCGATCGCGGGTGTTGTCGGACAGGCCTGCACTGTTCTCCATCACAACGAATACTGTGGTCTTGGCGCCGCGCTCGTCGAAAGATGCACCCATACGGTCCAAGGTCTGAAAAGACGGGACTCCGGCCGGGATCGGATCCACAGATTGTTCCCGTATCACTGACTCCAGTTGAGGAAAGAGAAGGCCTAAGCCGATGGCGGCGCCGAGCCAGACCAGCGTCACAATTCCCTTGCGGCGGAGGGTAAACCATGCAACCCGCTCAAGGGTCGGACTGTACTCGCCGAGTTTCTCGCCCCCTCTCGACGGGCGGGTTCGAATGGGAGACGAACTCACCATGTGCAATATCCTCTCGACCTGAAGTGGGCGACCCAATCGTGCGGACCCGTTATGCGAACGTCCGTGCGGCGGTGGATGGTTGTCACTTGCGGTGGTGCTCGGCCATGTCTTCGACCTCCTCGAGAGTGGTGGGCAGGTGGTATGGGGGGGTGCTCTTACCTGAGATGCGGTATCGGCCCCAGAAGTCGGGATCCCCGACGACACACTCCGCTCGGCCCTCGGGGGTCGTAAATACAGCGATCGCGCGGGCGCCCTTCAGGAGCTCGTCGAGCTCATCATTCTTCTGAATCCGGCCATACCAGGTGTAGAGGCCGTTCAGCGGCTGGAAATAGCCTTTGATCTTCGCTTCGACATGGATCTCCGTCCCGCGGCACACCAGGGTTCCTTCGCCGGAGTAGTCGAGGTCATGGTCGTCAGACATGCAGCCCTACCTTCTTCGCATTGAGCGTTGACAAATAACGCGGTTCGTGGATACTAGCAGTACCAGATACTGCGAGTAATGGGTACTGGGCGCCAGGCCCCGACTCCCAGCCTTGAACGACCGAGGAGAAGACATGACCGTGCAGGATGCCCATATCAAGCCCGACTTTTCACAGGAGGGCATGGCCCGGGTGAACGGGCGTAAGCCCGTCGACATGGAACGATCTGCAGGTCGTCTGTTGCGGTCTTCCGCGGAGAAGTTCTACGACGCGGAGATCGACATCGACTGGGAGTCGCCCTGGGAGGAAGGCAAGTACTTTCTGCCAGAGCACCGGGTGTCGCTATACGGCACCAAACTATGGAACAAGATGACCGAGGAGCAGCGTCGCGAGCTGGGACGCCACGAGATCGTGAGCATCCTCAGTTTCGGCATCTACGCAGAGAACCTCTTGAGTTCGGCGCTCCTGCGCATGTCGGCAAAGGGGGCCCTAACCGATCAGAAGTCCCTATACGCGCTAACAGAAATCGGCGATGAGTCCCGCCATTCCACTATGTTCGCGCGCCTCATTAACAAAACAGGCGTGCCCCCTTACAAGCTCCCTAAGGGCTTCTTGAGCTTCGCAAAGATCCTGCATTTCGTCCCGCTCGGACCGTCGGTGTCCGGAGCCACGCTGCTGATCGAGGAAATCCTGGACCGCGCCCAGCGCGAGGCGATGAACGACCCCAGTATGCAGCCTCAGCTTCGCCAGCTCATGAAGATCCATGTCCTCGAGGAAGCCCGTCACATTACCTTTGCGCGACTGGAGATGATCGAAGGCATGCAGCGTCGACGTAAGGCGACGCGCGCTTGGCACCGAGGGGTGCTTGCCGTCATCGCGAACCTGGCGTACCCGCTGCTCATTAATCCGAAAGTGTACCCCGCAGTGGGAATTAGCCGCTGGCGTGGCGTATGGGCACAACAAACCAGCCCAAACTATCGGACCAACCTGCAGTTCATGTCGGAGCCCATGATTCGGTTCTTCCATGAGGCGGGAATGCTGGAAGGCAAGTTCACAATGGCCATGTGGCGCGCGACGCGGAGCCTTCCCGACGATCTCCGCTGATCTCCGTTCACGCGGCCGAGCCGTCACGGTCGACATCAGTTAGACCTGTGCGGAGCATTCTCGATGGCTTCGCGATCACTTCCGCCTCAACAGATCACCCGCTGCCACTGTGCGCAGGTGATGTGTTGTGCCAACGAACCCACGAGGGAGAAAGCATAAACATGGCATCTTCAACTACCCGGCGCGCCTCGCGCGCCGCCGCCAAAACCGACTCAACCGACGACCCGATTTCGACCAAGATTCTGATCATCGGAAGCGGGTTCTCTGGTCTCGGGATGGCCGCACAGCTAAGACGTCGCGGGTACAGCGACTTTCTAATCCTGGAGAAGGCAAGCTCCGTCGGTGGAACCTGGCGCGACAATACCTATCCGGGCTGTGCATGTGACGTCCCGTCGCTGATGTACTCGTACTCATTCGAAAGTCGAGGTAGCTGGTCGAAGGTGTGGTCGTCACAACCAGAAATTGAGCGGTATCTACAAGACGTCGCGGACAAGCGCGGCGTGACACAAAAGATTCATTTCGGTCAGAAGTTGGTTTCCGGATACTGGAGCGAGTCAGAGTCGCGGTGGCACCTGCGTACTGAGTCCGGACGTGAGTACATTGCTCAGTTCGTAGTTTCAGGAGTCGGTGCGCTGCATATCCCCAATTTTCCCGAAATTTCGGGGATTGAGGACTTTAAAGGCGAAGCGTTTCACTCCGCACAGTGGGATCATTCGGTGGATCTGGAGGGCAAGCGTGTCGCCGTGATCGGCACTGGTGCCAGCGCTATCCAGTTTGTGCCGTTCGTACAGAAGGAGGCCATGTCCCTCAAGGTCTTCCAGCGAACCCCTGCCTGGGTCCTACCCCGCAAGAATTTCACCGTTCCGCCGGCCCTGCGGACTCTTCTGAGCAAACTCCCGATTGCACGTCGTATCGCCAGGTGGTCGGTGTACTGGGGTGCGGAGAGCCTAGCCTTCGGCCTCAACGGTCACTCTAACCTTATGCGGCCAATTGAAAAGGTCGCTCGGTGGAACATTGAACGCTCCATCTCTGATCCGGCATTGCGCAAGAAACTGACCCCGTCATATCGCATCGGCTGTAAGCGAATTCTGGGGTCAAACGACTATTACCCTGCACTTGCGGCACCTAACACCACTGTCATCAGCGATCGGATTGAGAAGGTGACCGCTGATTCCATCATCACCTCAGACGGCGTCGAGCACCTCATCGACGTTATAATTTATGCGACCGGTTTTCACGTGACTGATGGTTTCGATCAGCTCGCCCTGAAAGGTGCCACTGGCGAGGATCTCCCGTCCCACTGGCATCAGACGGGGATTAACACGCACCTGGGCATCACGACCGAGGGTTTTCCCAACCTGTTTTTCCTCCTCGGACCCAACACGGGCCTCGGCCACAACTCAGTGGTGTTCATGATCGAGCAACAGATCAAATACATCATGAAGGCCATCGACACAGTAGAAAGCCGAGGCGCTGAGAAGGTTGACGTACGCCCGTCCGTGCAAGAACAGTTCAACACCGACATCCAGCGGAAGCTGGCCAAGGGAGTGTGGACCAACGGCGGCTGCACGAGTTGGTATCTCGACTCGCAGGGCGTCAACCGGACCGTGTGGCCGGGCTTCACATGGCAGTACTGGCGCGCCACAAAAGATTTCGACCCCGCCGAGTACGACATCGCCTGAGCCCGAACGCACGGAGAGACACGATTCGAAGAGATGGTGGGACGACGGTGAGCAGTTCTAATCGGCATGACTATACCGGCAAGGTGGCAGTGATCACCGGTGCCGCGTCAGGGATCGGTCGGTCTCTGGCACTCCAGTTGGCGGAGCGAGGTGCCGCACTGGCACTGTCCGACATTGATGAGATGCACTTGAAGGAGACTGCAGAACTTTGCCGCACCACGCATGGGGCAACGGTAACCGCCGCCGTACTAGACGTTGCGGACCGCGCTGCTTTTCAGGACTATGCCGACGGAGTGCGGTCAGAGTCGGGCCACGTCGACATGGTGTTCAACAACGCCGGCGTGGCCTTGGGCGTCGACGTGGTCGACATGAGCTGGGAAGACTTCGACTGGCTCATGGGCATCAACTTTGGCGGAGTCGTTAACGGGTCGAAGGCGTTTCTGCCTCACCTGATCGCGTCCGGGGACGGACATCTCATTAACACGTCGAGCGTCTTCGGCTTGATCGGAATCCCCAGCCAAAGCGCCTATAATGCCGCGAAATTCGGCGTCAGAGGCTTCACCGAGGCGCTCCGACAGGAGATGAAAATCAGTCGATACCCGGTCACAGTGACATGTGTGCACCCGGGGGGTGTAAAAACCAACATCGTCAACAATGCCCGAGGCGTTTCCGCCATGGGGGCAGACACCGCGACTGTCGCCTCGCTGTTCGACAGGATCGCACGAAGCACCCCGGATAAAGCAGCGGCGACAATCCTCAAAGGTATGGACAAGAAGAAGGCACGAGTGTTGATCGGTGCGGACGCCCGCGGTTTCGACTTCGTGGCACGGGTGATCGGTCCCCGCTACCAGGACATCGCGGCGCCACTGACACGAGCGGGTTACGCGGTCGCACGTAGACAGGGGATCCTCAAGTGACCGTCGAACCCGATGCACGTCCGGCTGCCGCAGCCCGCTCACGCACCTTGCGCGTCTCAGAAGTGACCCAGGAAACGAAAGACTCCGTCACCATTTCGTTCGAGATCCCCGATGCCATGGTCGAGGAGTTCAAGCATGTCCCAGGGCAATTCATCACCGTGAAGATCCCATCTGATCGGACCGGTCATGTCGCACGATGCTACTCGTTGAGCAGCTCGCCTCACGTCGAGGACTTCCGTCTCGAGATCGGGATCAAGCGGACGGAGAACGGTTACGCATCGAACTGGCTGTGCGACAACGCGATGACGGGAATGGAGTTGACCGTCCTCCCGCCGTCGGGGCACTTCACGGCTAAGAATCTCGACGTCGATTTTCTATTCTTTGCAGGAGGAAGTGGGATCACTCCGGTCTTGTCGCTGATTAAGTCGGCGCTTGTGTGCGGCGGGGGCGAAGTCACACTGTTCTACGCGAATCGCGATGCCGAGTCGATCATGTACGAGGGCCAACTGGCGCAGATCGCCTCCGAGTTCCCCGAGCGTTTCACGGTCTTCCACTGGTTGGAGTCGGCTATGGGGATTCCGGCACCTGAGGATGTCGAATCCGCCATACGTGAGCACCGCGGTGCACAGATCTACACCTGTGGTCCGGCGCCGTTCATGGATCTGGTTCAGAAGTCGGCGGAGGCCTGCGGTGTCGAGCACGCCTCGGTACATCGAGAAGTCTTTCAGTCACTGACCGGAGATCCATTCGAGACAGCCACGATGCGTCAGCTCAGTGACGACGATGGTGTGGCGACCGCCACGGTCTATCTGAATGGGCAGTCCATCACGACTGAGTGGCCGCGCAACACTCCGTTGCTCGACGTGCTATTGGCCCAAGGTCACAATGCCCCGTACTCCTGCCGAGAAGGGGCCTGCAGCGCGTGCGTATGCAAGCTGGTTGAGGGTGATGTAGAAATGGCACAAAACCACATCCTCGTTGAAGATGACATTGCCGACGGTGAACGGCTTGCGTGTCAGGCACTTCCGCTGACGGATGCAGTCACGGTGAGCTTCGATGACCTCTGAGATAGCGAGCGAGTCGCGAGGATCGCGGCACCTCGAGGTCCTCTCCTCCGACGGAACCAGGTTGTTCGCCCAGGAATTCGGCCCGGGCCGGGATGCTCCACTTCTAGTCTTTAGTCACGGCTGGGCCTGTCAGGGGCGTTTCTGGCGGCCACAGATCGAACAGTTCGCGGCGACGCATAGGGTAGTGGTCTACGACCAACGCGGACACGGGTGGAGCGACCGGGGCCGGGTACCGTTCTCGGCGAGACTTCTGGCCGATGACTTGGAGGCCGTAGTTCGGGCGGTAGCCACTCCCACCGACAAGGCTGTCGTGGTCGGACACAGCATGGGAGGTATGTCCATCATGAGCTGGGCAGCTGAGTACCCAGCCTCGGTGTCGGAGCTGGCCCGCGGAGTAGTACTGGCAAGCACCGGGCCATCACAGTTGGTGGATCGGTCAACGTTACTCAAAGTTCCCCGCCAGCTACGACCGAGACTTGAACGGGCCTTCGCGGCTGGTCTTGCGGTCGCGGGACCCGAGATGCAGGACACGCGTTTGTCTCGCCGCCTGATTCGTTACGGAACCCTGGGCCCGGGCGCGACTGTCGAGGTAATCGATGAGTGCGCCGACATCGTGTTGCGATGCCCACCACAGGTGCGGGGGATGTGGGGTGCGGTTTTGGCGACAATCGACGTCAGCAGGGGTGTTGACTCGCTGACAGTGCCGGCGGCGGTCATCGTGGGCGATGCCGACAGACTGACCCCGGCGGCCCATTCGGTGGATCTCGCAGCGCGACTGGGTCGGCAGGGCGTTCTATTTGAATTCACTCTTCTCGACAAGGTCGGTCACATGTCCAACCTAGAGGCCGTTGAAGACTTCAATTCAGCTGTGGCCAGGTTAGACAGATCCGCCTGAAGCTCGTCTCATCAACCAATGCCTCGGCCACGCGGGCGCCACGTGCTCACCGGCGCGACGAGTCGTCCATCCTGATAACCTAGGAGGCCATGTCTGTAGTCCGTCGAATCTCCGCGGCCCCGGTGAAAGTGCAGCGTCGTGTGCGCGACGCACGAAGCACGCGTTGGGACGACCACCGCGCTGTCGTTAAGGCTGAACTCGTCGACGCGGCTATACGCGCGATCGAAAAGTTCGGCGATGCTGTGAGCATGGACGATTTTGCGGAAGAGGCAGGTGCGTCGAAACCTAAGCTCTACCGCCATTTCGGTGACAGAGCTGGGCTCTATTCCGCCGTGGCAGCACGTCTGGGTTCGATGATGTGGGAGTCAGCGCAGTCAACTCTGCTCTCCGGACAGGAAGACAGCTCCGTTGACGAGCTTTTCCGTTCAGCGATCTCTGCATACGTATCCTTGGTCGACGACCATCCGGCGGTCGTCCGTTTCCTCATGACGAATCACATGTTCCAGTACTCTGAGTCCGGCGAGGGAGGGGCCGCAGATCAGCTGAGATCGGCAATGGAGATTATTTCTGACGAGTTCGCTCGTGGCCTCCGAGAGGTCGGCGCCGACGAGTCCCTCGTCGCCGTAGCAGTGGCCTCTATCCTAGGGGCTGGTCTATCAGCGACCCAGTGGTGGATCGATCACGGTCGGCAGAATGGAATGAGCAGGGACTTGTTTGCCGCGCACCTGTGCCAGACCTCGTGGGGGATTATTGACGGCGCTGCGGCCACGGTGGGCGTTCGATTCCATAGAGACAGGCCCTTCGGAGACCCTGCATTCGCCACTCGCCTCGACGCCGTCTGATCCCCTTCGTACGGGTGGTCCGCCCTGTGTCACGCACGCGGCAGAACTGCTCACACAAACGGAGCGCATTTCACAATCCTGACTGCTGGCTGTCATGGGGGATCATCCTTGGTCGCCGCTCATCTTAGTAGCGGAGCGCTACAGACGGTACTGTTGACGACAGTGCCACAGTCGTGGCGGCACTCATAAGGCCCCCCTCGAGCCTTCCATCGGTACCGCCACTGGCAGTTTCGTTCTGTTACCGACGGTATTGGTGTGCAGTCAGAGGTTCTTGATTTGGTTTCGTAGGGAGTGGCCAGGGTGGAAACCATCGATTTCGACGATGTTGACCCGAGGCGGGTTCGGTCGCGTCAGCGTTTGTTGGATGCTGCGGTGACCTTGCTGAACAGTGGCGGGGTCGAAGCCGTTACCGTGGAGGCGGTCACTCGACTGTCTCGTGTTGCTCGCACCACCTTGTATCGTCACTTCGAGAGCTCCACAGATCTGGTGGCGGCTGCCTTCGAGCGATTGTTGCCTCAGGCCGAGACCCCCGAGACGACGACGTCGATCCGTGATGACCTGCTGAAGCTGATGCAGCGGCAGGCTGAGCTTATTGAGCATGCACCGCTGCAGTTGACGACGCTGGCATGGTTGGCAATGCTTCCCGAGCAGCCCCGGCAATCCGGGCAATCCGACGGGGATCAGAACGCGCTCGCGCCACTGCGTCGTCGAGTCGTCGAGCAGTATCGAGAACCATTCGATCGAGTTTTGACGAGTGACGTGGCCACGGCTGAGCTCGACAACTTCGATTTGACCATGGCTGTCACCCAGCTCGCGGGCCCGCTGATCTTTGCCAAGCTCACGGGCATTCGGTCGATGACCGTTGGCGATCTCGAACAGCTTGTCGACGATTTCCTCATGGCCCACCGGCGACACCAAACCTCCTGACCTCCTTCCCCATCTACGGTACTGCTAGTACCGTAACGATACCGTCGGTTTCGTAGACGGGCTGGGTCGAGGGTGAGGTGCTGCATATGGTGGTCCAACGTCCAAGTGGTGGGCGCTTGGCGGCGCGCCGGTTGGCGGAACGCAGCGAGTACAGCACGACATTGGGGCGGTTGGCACGGTTCACCTTGGCGCACAGATTCCTCGTCATCGGGGCGTGGGTGGCTGTGGGTATCGTCTTGGCGATTCTGTTTCCCCAGCTGGAGACGGTGGTGCGGCAGCAGTCTGTTGATCCGATCCCTGCTGGGGTTCCATCGTTTCAAGCACTCGATCAGATGGGTGGTGCGTTCGGTGAGAAGGGCGCCAAGACCACTGTTTTCGTGACCATGGAGAACCCGAACGGGTTCACCGACGTGGCGCGGGAACGCTACGACATGCTCGTTCTGCAGCTGCGCGAAAATTTCGACGATGTGCAGTCAGTGCGGGATTTGCTTTCCGATCCGACGACGGCCGGCCAAGCCTTGAGTGAGGACGGGCAAGCCTGGTACCTGCCTGTCGGGGTCACCGGAACATTGGGAGGGCCAACGGCCACGCATGCTGTGGAGACCGTGCGCCAAACCGCGCAGCGCGTGTTTGACGGTACGGGCACCACTGTCCATGTCACCGGGCCGACAGCCACTTTCAGTGACCAGATCGTCAGTGCTGAAAGCGATTTAGTCGTGATCACTCTGGCGACGGTGGCGCTTATCGCGATCATTCTGTTGATCGTTTACCGATCGCTGTTCACCGCGCTGGTGCCGTTGTTGGTGATCGGTGTCAGCCTCGGCGTGGGCCGTGGCATCTTGTCCGCACTCGGCGAACTCGGTATGCCGGTATCGCAGTTCACCGTCGCGTTCATGACCGTCATCCTGCTCGGAGCCGGGGTCGACTACTCAGTCTTCTTCATCAGTCGCTATCACGAACGGCTACGCCAGGACGCCACCACCGAGGTTGCGCTCGTGGACGCGACAGCAACTATCGGACGGGTCATCCTGGCTTCAGCTGCCACGGTGGCGCTGGCCTTTTTGGCGATGGTCTTTGGTCAGCTGAGCGTGTTCTCCACCTTGGGTCCGGCATGCGCGATCGCCATCCTCATCGGATTCCTCGCCACGGTCACCCTGCTACCACCGGTGTTGCTGTGGGCGGCACGATTCGGCTGGGGCGCACCCAGGCGAGATCTGACCCGAAAGTACTGGAATCGCGTCGCCGTGCTCGTCGTGCGGCGTCCTGTGCCGCTGCTGGCACTAACCCTGGTCGGGCTAATCGTGCTTAGCGTCTTCGCGACGGGCATCCAGATCACCTTCGACGATCGTGAGGGGCAACCCGCGACAACCGACAGCAACGAAGGCTACGCGTTGCTCGACCGTCATTTCCCTCAAGACGTCACTATCACCGAGTTCCTCGTCGTAGATGCACCGATCGATCTCCGTACTGCCAGCGGGCTGGCCGATCTTGAGCAAATGGCCTCACGTGTATCCCAGATCCCCGGAGTGACTCGAGTCATCGGCGTTACCCGTCCCACCGGGGACAAGCTCGAGCAAGCCGAGCTGTCCTGGCAGAACGGCCAGATCGGGAACCGGCTGGCGGGTGCGGTCGACGATGGCCAGAACCGCCGCGGTGACCTCGAACAGCTCCGTACAGGCGCATTCCAACTCGCCGACGGGCTTACTCAGCTCGACACCCAGGTACGCACCAACTTGGCCCCCCTGGCCGGCATCCTCGATCAGGCAAGCACAGCCGGGCAGCAAATTCAGCAGTACCAGCCACTACTACGCCAACTCGCCGCATCTGCACCAGCGCTCGATCGCGCTTCTCAGAATGCCCCACAGCTGGCCGCGCTCACCCGCCAAACATCTGCAGCCCTGGCAACAGTGACCTCGATCCTGCCCATCCTCGATAATGCGCCCTGGTGCACCCAAGTCCCGCAGTGCGCAGCTCTGCGCGCGCAGACCCGCAATCTCGACGCCCTACTGAGCAACGGGACCCTCGACCAGATCGCCACGCTGTCAACACAACTCGCGCAGCTGGATACACCGATCTCAACAGTCACCGACCAACTCACTTCCACCGTCAACTCACTGGGCTCCACGCTGGGAAGCATCAGCAGCCAAGACCTTCCCGGCAAGCTCACCCAACTGCAAACAGGTATCAGTCAACTCGCGGCGGGATCACGCCAACTCGCCGCCGGTGTATCCGCGCTGATCGACAGCAACCTTCAACAACTCGCCGGGATGGCCGCGCTAGCCACACAACTACAAACCTCCGCCCGCGAGACCGCCGGAACAAACTCAGCAACCGGCTTCTACCTCCCACCTCAGGCCAACGCAGACCGCCGTTTCGTCGACGTCGCTCGCCAGTTCGTCTCGCCCGACGGCCATACCGTGCGCTACGCAATACAAACCAGCTTCGACCCCTACAGCACCGAGGCCATGCAACTGGCCGACACAATCACCGATGTCGCACTCGCCGCCAGACCGAACACAACCCTGCAGGACTCCAACATCGCGACAGCCGGGTTCCCCGCCATCAACGCCGATCTGCAACGTCTACTCACCGAAGACTTCCGACTCCTAGCGTTGGCCACCCTCACCATCGTCGGCCTGATCCTGATACTCCTACTCCGAGCACTCATCGCGCCGCTATACCTTCTGGGCACCGTCATACTCAACTACACCGCGGCACTGGGTATCGGCGTCCTGATCTTTCAACACATCCTCAAAACCGACATCGCCTGGCCCGTACCACTACTGGCCTTCATAGTCCTCGTCGCGGTCGGCGCCGACTACAACATGCTTCTCATCTCTCGCCTACGCGAAGAATCCCAAAACAACATCCGCATCGGCGTCCTGAGAACCGTCACCAACACCGGATCAGTCATCACCTCGGCCGGCCTCATCTTCGCTGCCAGCATGTTCGGACTCATGGCCGGATCCATCTCGATCATGACCCAGGTCGGACTCATCATCGGCATCGGCCTGCTGCTCGACACCTTCATCGTCCGCACCATCGTCGTGCCGACCATCGCCACACTTGTCGGCAGAGCAAGCTGGTGGCCGAGTACCCGAACCGACACGCATCCAGCGTCCCGCTAGTACGCACGCACGTGCCGAGATCTGACCGGCCCCGCCAGTCATCCAGCCATCGCGCCCACCTCATCGACTGACACCCGCTCGACGGTCGGCCGCGGCACCACACCCGACCCACGTGCGAGCGCCCCTCGCGTCGTTGACGCTGGTAGAACTCGCAGGAGGGCCCGTCGCGGCGTTGGGGACTGTCGCTGATTCGGTGTAAGTGGTTTTGATCGCCCCCGGCGTGGGGCAGGAGGAATCACGACGATGACCGACACAATCGGGGGCGTGGATGCCCCGGTGGCAGGGCCGGTTCAGACCGGTCAGGAACACGATGTCACCACCGCGGATGCGGTGCGTGAGCTCTCGAAGGCCGAGCAGGCTTTGGTGAGCGATCTGGTACGTAGCTCACGCGCTCAGGGAGTGGCTCTGACCGGTCCTGACGGGCTGCTCAAAGCGCTGACCAAGAGCGTGCTCGAAGCCGCGCTCGATGAAGAGATGACCGAACATCTTGGCTATGACAAACATGACGTGGCCGGCCGCAACACCGGCAATTCACGCAACGGCACGCGCACGAAACGGGTCCTGACCGACGCGTGCGGGCAGGTGCCCATCGAGGTGCCCCGCGACCGCAACGCCACCTTCGACCCGGTAATTGTCGGTAAGAGCAAACGTCGCGTCACCGATGTGGATCGGGTAGTGCTGTCGCTGTATGCCAAAGGCCTCACAACCGGCGAGATCTCAGCGCATTTCGCCGATGTCTACGGTGTCAACGGCGGCTGAAAACTGACCCCTTATCGACGGTTGAATTTTGACCCCCTTTGGTGTGGTTACTGGTCGGTGTTGACGAGTTCTCGTCGGGCTTTGGTGCGGTAGGAGTCGCCGTCGATAGCGATGACCTCGGCGTGATGGACGAGGCGGTCGATGAGTGCGGCGGCGACGACGTCGTCGGCGAAGACTTCGCCCCAACGGCCGAATGGCATGTTCGAGGTGATCAGAATCGAGCCTTGTTCGTAGCGACTGGCAATGAGTTGGAAGAACAGGTTGGCGGTGTCGGAGTCGAATGGGAGGTAGCCGATCTCGTCGATGATGATCAGTCGGTAGCGGCGGAGCCGTTTGAGTTCGGCGGCCAGGCGGCCGGTGGTGTGTGCCTCGGTCAGGCGGGTGGCCCATCCGGTGGCGGTGTCGAAGAGCACGGGGTAGGCGTTGTGTGCGGCTTTGATCCCGAGCGCGATCGCGAGGTGGGTTTTTCCCACCCCGGGTGGTCCGAGAAGGATCACGTTGTCGCTCTTGGCGATCCAGGTGCTGGTGGCCAGGTGGGCGATCACATCACGACGCAGTCCTGGAAGGTGGTCGAAGTTGAAGTCCTCGAGTGTTTTGACCGCAGGGAAGCGCGCGCCGCTGATCCGCAGCATGGTGCCGTTGGCTTCGCGTTCGCTGACCTGGCGGTCAAGAATCGCTGCGAGGTACTGCTCGTGGGTCCAGTTGTCGGTGCGGGCCCGCTCGGCCAATTCCGCCCAGCATCGGCGGATCGCTGGCATCTTCAACGCCCGCGCCGCGAACTCGATCTGTTTACCTGTTTGATTGTCGGACACAGTCTTTCACCTTTCAATGCTGGTGGATGTGGTGGGCGGGTGAGCTTGGGGCGGGGTGGCAAAGTTCACCCCGAACAGCTCGTCGTAGTCCGGTAACGCCCGGATCGGCACCTCGTGGCCATCAGGGTGGGCGCGGATGCGGGCGGCGTTTCGGGCCCGGTTGGCGAGGTCTTGGCGGCGGTAATCGCGGCGCAGTTCTTTGGCTGCTCGCACGTGCTGAGGGTCGGCGATGGTGACGTGGTTGGCCCAGCTGCGCGCGTGGTCGGCGACGGTGACCTCGCCGCAGAGGATGCGCACCTGCTGCAGGTCGGCAGTGATGTCGACGAACCGACCGATCACCGACGGGTGCACCGAATAGTCATTGCCGGCTACACGTACGTAGTAGTCGCGACCGAGTCGCACCCGGCTACTCAAGCCGATATGCGGTGCGGTCGGAGGTAGGCCGGTCATCTGCTCGAGGTCCTCGGCGAACACGTCACACGGGCGTCGATCACCGATCGCGCGCACCACTCGGGTGTTGGCATGATCGGCCAGCCACCGATCGAACTGGGCGGTGAAATCGGCCGGTGAGCTGAACTGGCGGCCCGGCAGGAACGAGCTCTCGAAGAACCGGTTGTTGCGTTCGACCATGCCCTTGTACTCGGGGTCTCGCGGTGGCGCCAGCTCCAGCCGCGTACCCAACGTGCCCACGAAGCCGGCCGCCAACGCGGTGGGTGTGCCCTTGGGGCCGATCGCGGCTTCGCGGTCCCACACCAGTTTGCGGGTCACCCCGCCCAGTTGCGACAGCAGCAGCCACATTCCCGTCAGGATGTCTCCGCCCTGGCGAGACGGGATCATCACCGCCGACCGGTACCGGGAGAACGCCAACGTCATCACCAACACCGGTAGCATGGCGAACTGATTGTGGCTCAGAGGGATTCGGTAGTCCGGAAACCACAAATCCCACTGTGAACAGCCGCCGGGCTGATAGATCACCCGATCGGCTGGATCTACCCCACGAAACTCTGGACGAATAGCCCGGACCCGGTCTTTGAGGACCGTCAACGACCTCGTCCACCCAACCCGCTCGGCGATCACCGTCGCCGGCATCGTCGGATACTCCCGCAGCAACGCCCGGATCTGCGGTTCGAACGCGTCGACCGCCGAGCCCGTCGCCGGCCGCGAGTACTTCGGCGCGGTATCCGAAGCCAACGCCGCACGAACGGTGTTGCGGGCCACCCCCAACCGGCGCGCGATCTCCCTGATCGGCACACCCTCACTGCGATGCAAACGGCGGATCTCTGCCCATTGCTCCACTGAAATCACCCTCCTAACAAGACGGGGGGGTCAAAATTCACCCGTCGTCAGGGGGTCAGTTTTCAGGCGTCGTCAACATACGGTGCGTCGGTATCGAAAGACACTGAACCGCCCCGGGTCTGTCGGAGGCTCTCGAACCTGTGAAGGATGGAGAGCATGGCAGCACCACGCAAGTACAGTG
>NZ_JAGRQM010000041.1:0-16863 GCF_018132775.1 Gordonia sp. SCSIO 19800
TTTGCGGCGGCGATCACCGGCGGAATGAGGTCGACAGATCTCGTCCATGACACCACGGTCAGCCACGAAGCAGGTCAAACCTCACCCCCGACAATCACCACACCCATTCTCACTGCCACGAAGGGCCTGGTGAGGCGTCTGCGAGACCCTTCGTGGCTCGCTTCGCTCGCACCTCAGGGAGCAGAGGGGGCGTCGCTTGCGCTCCTCGCACCTCAGGGAGCGGAGGGGGCGTCGCTTACGCTCCTCGCACCTCAGGGAGCAGAGGGGGCGTCGCTTGCGCTCCTCGCACCTCAGGGGGAAGCGGGGGGCGTCGCTTCCGCGTCGTCGATCCCGTCGAGTTCTCCGGTGCGCGACATGTCCTTCAGTGCAACACCGGATCGTCCGAGTTTCCGGGCGCCGGCGATGAGCGCGGCAGTCGTCCGTGCGGCGACGTCGTAGTGCAGACCGTCGGGCGGGTGGATGTTCGAGATGCAGTTCCGGTCGGAGTCGGCGCGTCCCGGCCGGGGGAGGTGGGTGAGATAGACGCCCAGGCTGTCGGCGACCGAGAGGCCGGGGCGCTCACCGATGATCACGATGAGGGTGCTGACCCCGAGCGCCTCGCCGATGTGATCGCCGAGGGCGACGCGGGCCTCGGTCGCGATGACCGGCGGTGCGATGGAGTACCGGCCGTCGAACTGGTGGAGGAGCGCGGCGACGAGACCCCGGCCGTGGTCGGCAAGAGCCCGCGGTGACAGTCCGTCGGCCAGCACGATCCCCACTTCGGCGTCCGAGCGCGGAACCTGGGAGAGATCTTCGGGCAACCGGCCGAGGTCGGGCCGGCGCAGGTATTCGCTGCGTGTCCCCGCACGGCTCGTGACGACGACCGGGGGATCGAGTTCGAGTTCGACGATCGAGCGCGCGAAACCGTCGACATCGAGGGGCTCGTGGACGGCGTCGCGGGCGGCGGCGTGGGCGGCCTGGAATTCGAGGACCCGCCGCGAGGGCAGCGAATTGCCCGAGCGCCCGAGTCCGATCCGGGCCTGTGTGCTGCGCCGCAGCTCGGACCACGGGTCGGGCTGCGGCGCGTGACCGCCCGCTGATGTGGGCCGGGCCTCCGTCATCGGCCGGCCGTCAATGACAGGAGCGGAGACTCGCCCGGATCCACCGGCAGGATGCGCCCGGCGCCGTCGGTCATGCCTAGTCGCACCAGCCAGGACTCGAACTCGGGGGCCGGTCGGAGTCCGAGTGCTTCCCGGACGTAGAGCGCGTCGTGGAACGACAGGCTCTGGTACCCGAGCATCACATCATCCGCTCCGGGAACGGCGATGACGAACGCGGCACCGGCGACGCCGAGCAGGGTGAGGAGCGTGTCCATGTCGTCCTGGTCGGCCTCGGCGTGATTGGTGTAGCAGACGTCGACGCCCATCGGGAGCCCGAGCAGCTTGCCGCAGAAGTGATCCTCGAGACCGGCGCGAATGATCTGCTTGCCGTCGTAGAGGTACTCGGGCCCGATGAAACCGACGACGGTGTTGATCAGCAGGGGATTCAGTTCTCGCGCGACCGCGTAGGCACGCGCCTCCAGGGTCTGCTGATCGACGGGCTTGCCGCCGGTTCCCAGATGCGCGCCGGCCGAAAGTGCCGATCCCTGACCGGTTTCGAGGTACATCACGTTGTCGCCGACGGTCCCTCGGTGCAGCGACCGACCCGCCTCGTCGGCCTCGCGCAGGATGTCCAGCGTCACCCCGAATCCCTTGTTGGCTCCCTCGGTGCCTGCGATCGACTGGAACACGAGGTCGACCGGCACACCCTGCTCGATGAGGTCGACGGTGGTCGTCACATGCGACAGAACACACGACTGCATGGGGATCTCGTAACGCTGCCGGATGTCGTCGAGCATGTGCAGGAGATCCGCGGTCGCCCGTGGTGAGTCCGACGCCGGGTTGATGCCGATGACCGCGTCGCCACACCCCATGAGCAGGCCGTCGAGGGTCGCCGCGGCGATGCCTCGCGGGTCGTCGGTGGGATGGTTCGGCTGTAGCCGTGTCGCGATCCGGCCGGGCAGGCCGATGGTCGTACGGAACGCCGACGTGACCCGCGCCGCCGCGGCCACCAGGATCAGGTCCTGGTTTCGCATGATCTTCGACGCGGCCGCCACCATCTCGGGAGTGAGGCCGGGGCCGACGCGGGCGAGTCGCTCTCCTGCGTCGGAACGAATGGCGATCTCCAGCAGCCAGTCCCGGAACCCGCCGACCGTCAGGTGGGCGATCTCGGCGAACGCGGTTCGGTCATGGGTGTCGACGATCAGCCGGGTCACTTCGTCGGACTCGTACGGCACCAACGGTTCATCGACGAACCTGCTCAACGGCACGTCGGCGAGTTGCCAAGCGGCAGCGGCTCGTTCGGCATCGGAACCCGCGGCGCAACCGGCGAGCTCGTCACCGGACCGGCGTGGGGTGGCCTTCGCCATGAGTTCGACGAGGCCGTCGAACTCGTGTGTGGTGCCGGCGATCGTCTGGGTGTACCTCATCGGGAACCCGGGCCGGGATGGGAATGGTTGCGCGTCATGGTCCTCCGAAGTCTAGGTTCGGTGTCGGGGAGGCGCATGCCGAACGAGCAGCGTCAGGTGGGGGCGCCGGTGGTGGACTCCGTGTCGGCTGTCAGCGATCGCGCGTACGCGCCCATCGCCCGGCCGGCAGCGACGATCGGGGCCGTGGACCGCTGTGTGCGGGCGAGGATGAAGGCCCCTTCGAGGGAGGCCACCACGGCGAGGATCAGGGCTCGCGCGTCCGGTTCGGCGAGTCCACGGGTTCGATACAGTGCCGTGCCCTTCTCGACCCACGCGTCGATCACCTCCGCAGCCGCCGTCCGGAGTGCCGGCTCGGTGTCCGCGATCTCGCCTGCGACGGTGGCGACGGGACACATGTTGAGCCATTCGTTCTCGGCGATGGTCTCAGCGGCCGAGCCGAAGGCCGCCTCGATACCCGCCGCGATGTCGTCGTAGGGGGCGAGCAGCATCCCGACGAGTTCCCCGTACGCGGCGCCGGACTGACGCAGCGCGGCCTCGGCGACGTCTCGCTTGCCGCCGCTGAAGTGGTGGTAAATGGACCCGATGGGCGCGTCGGCGGCGTCTACGACCTGCTTGATCCCGGTCGCGGCGTATCCCTGCCTACGGAGCAGCTCGGTCATCGCGACCACGATGCGTTCGTCCGTCTTCACCCTGGTCATTCTAGAGCATCTGTTCTAGAGTGATCGTTCTAAAGACCGGCGTCTGTTCGAACAGTTCCTCTGGAGGAGATCGGTATGAGTCAGGACGGCTACGCGACGAGTGAGTATCGGCCGACGGCGATGAAACGCCTCGACACTCCGGCCGGTGTCGTCGAGTACGCCGATGACGGTGCCGGCCCGCCGGTTGTGTTCCTCCACGGTCTGCTGATGGACCATGAGGTGTGGAATGCGGTGATCCCGTTGTTGCCCAGTGGTTTTCGATATATCCGGCCGGTTCTGCCACTGGGATCGCACCGAATTCCCCTCGATGTGACTGCCGACCTGTCGATGGACGGCATGGTCAGACTCGTCGCCGACGTCCTCGACGCACTCGACCTCGACGATGTGACGCTTGTCCACTCCGATTGGGGCGGTTCGCTTTTCCTGACCGCACTCGGCCTCGACCGGCGAGTCGGCCGGATGGTCATCCTCCCGTGTGAGGCGTTCGACAACTTCCCACCGGGTCTACCGGGCAAGATGGCCACCCTTGCTGTGCGCCTGCCGGGTGGAATCACCCTGGCGGCGCGGCAATTGCGGATCGGATGGCTTCGTCGCCTGCCCATGCTGTGGGGCTGGATGGTCAACGGTCCGGTCGACCCCGCGCAAATGCGGCGGTGGACCGATCCGGTCTTGACCGATCCCCGGATTCGCCGCGACGTCACCAAGTATGCGACGACCGATTTCGACGCCGGCGAACTCATCCGTCGTACCGAGGCGCTCGCCGACTTCGACGGAAACGTGCTCGTGCTGTGGTCGCCAGACAACCGCGTGATGCCGCCGGCCCACGGACCGCGACTCGCCGAACTCCTACCCCGTGGCCGCTACGTGCCGATTCCGGGCGCCGCGGTCCTGCCCATGCTCGACGATCCGGAGACCGTCGCCGCACGGATCGGCGCGTTCCTCACGGCCTCGAGATCCGAGGCATGAGGAACGCGCCGAGACAATCGCAGGTCCGACTACGTGGTGTCGCCGGATCCCTCGATCTTGAAACCGACCTTCAATGTGACCTGGAAGTGCGCGATCTGGCCGTCTTCGATGTGGCCACGGGTCTCGGTGACCTCGAACCAGTCGAGGTGATTGACGGTCGACGAGGCGCGAGCGATCGCGTTGCGGATGGCGTCGTCGGTGCCGGAGGTCGAGGACCCGACCACTTCGATTACTCGATACACGTTGTCCGACAAGGGAATCGCTCCAATCGTGAGAACCTTCGGGTATGGCTGCGGCGGCTCCGGTGCTCGGCCGCCCGCTCTTCCTGTGTACCCCTAAGATCGAAAGGTGACCAGTGAATCGGTAAACCGAGACGTCTCCGAGAGATGCCCGTGTCTGTCGGGTCTCGTCCTCGGCGACTGCTGCGGGCCGGTACTTGCCGGTGAGCGCGCCGCCCCGACGGCGGAGGCGTTGATGCGTTCGCGTTTCACCGCTTTCGCGCTGGGGGATCGGAATCATCTGCTCGCCAGTTGGCACCCCGACACCCGCCCGGCCACCCTCGAGCTGGACGAGTCGATGCGCTGGTACCGCCTCGACATCGAGTCGAGGAGGGGAGGTTCACCGTTCGATACCGAGGGCGAGGTCACCTTCACCGCCCACTACCGAGCCGGCGCGGAGCGGGGCTCACTGCATGAGCGCAGCCGGTTCATCCGGTCGAAGGGCCACTGGTTGTATGTCGACGGGATCGTCGGGTGACCCCGGCAGGGGAGCCGACGTCATGCGTCGGCGTAATCCCACCACTGCAGCCACGTCACGTTGGCGAACACGGTCAGGCACAGCAGGTAGACGAGCAGAACTGCTACCGCCCCCGCGACATTGCTGCGCCAGTTGCTCCCCTCGACCGGGTCGAGCCATCGCCGGAACGGGCGTGATGCCCACGGCATCAGCCACCACTGCATCAGGGTGACGCTGACGACCTGGCTGAGCCACAACGCGAGCCATGGCTGCGCGCCGAGCCGATCGAGCGTAGGGCCGAGAAACCGCGACAGGGGTCATCACCGTCGGATAGAGCACGAGCAGCACGATCATCGCCGACTTCCAGTTCGGCGTCTTCAGGATTCGGCCGCGGTCGGTGCGCACGGTGGTACCGAACGCGGTGGTGCTCGCCATCGTCTCGAAGTCGTGGGTGAGACTCGAGCGCAACCCGGCGAGCGCTTCGCTGCGCCGGCTCGACGACACCCAGGCCGCGAGCTGCCGGTCGGTGCGGAACCGCAACACGGACAGCGATGTCTCGCGCTGCTCGTCGACGAACAGGGCGGTTCCCTCGTACCCGCCGAATTCGCTTGCCGCCTGGACCAAAACGTGCTGCGCGGCGACGAAGTCGCCGACCGCGCCCGCGACGATGTCGTGACGGAAGGCGCCGACTCCCGGAGGTGGCGACCGGCCGTCGACGAGTTCGAGCACGGGCGTCGCCGGTAGCCAACCGTGCGCTCGTCCGGCATCGAGCGCCGCGCGGTGACCCGAGCTGTCGAGCCAACGGTCCAGGGCGTCCTCGTCGACGAAGGTGGTGGCGACCGCCGGATCGAAATGTCCGTCGGTCACCGCCGAGATCGCTACACCCAGACAGCCGTCGGAGTCGGTGGCCGATGCGGCGAGCGTCGCGGCCCACTCCGCGAAATCGCCGGTTTCGGGGGCGTGGAAGACCGACACCGCGATGATCGCGGTGCTTGTGGCGTCGTGGGTGGTGACGATCGTCGTATCCTGCCGGTCGTCGGCGTCGGGCCGTCGGTCAGACGGTGACCCGACGCCCCTGGACGTAGACCTCGGCGATGGACGATTCGCGGAGGCCCATCAGCAGGCCGAACAGGGTCTGGTCGCGGGCGAGATCGGCATCGTCGGACCGGACGGCGTTCTCCAGCGTGGACTTCAAGGCGTCCATGGGTTCGATGACCAGGAAGTCGGCTTCCTTGCCCTCATCGAAGTTGCCGAAACGGTTCTCCATGTCGAGTGCCCGGGCCCCGCCGACGGTCCCGATGAACAGCATTTCGGCCGGGTGCATCGACACCCCGGCGTCTCCGGGCTCGGTGATGTGCTGTTTGAAGGCATCTCCGAGTACGCGCGGGACGAGCCATTCGTCGCCGCCGCCGAAATCGGTTCCGGCGGAGATGTTTACACCCGCCGCCACGGTGCGCTTCCACGGCATCGTGCCGGATCCGAGGAACAACTGCGACACCGGACAATGCGAGATCGAGGTACCGGTCTCGGCCATGCGCGCGAGTTCGGCGTCCTGGCAGTGCACGCAGTGCGCGAGGATGGTCCGCGGACCGAGCAGGCTCTTGCCGCCGACCTGCGATCCGGGCAGGAACTTCCCGTCATAGGTGTCGAGGTAGGAGTCGACCTGGTAGACCTCCTTGGTGGTGTCCACCTCTCCGGTGCCGGGACGGTTGTTCTCGTTGAGGTGGCTGTGGACGTAGACGCCCTGCTCGCGGTATTCGTCGTACAGGTCGCCGAGGTTCTTCAGCGTCTCGGTGGTCACCGACAGCGAGAACCGCGGCACGATCGCGACGTGCAGCAACGCGGTCCGGTAGTCGCCGGTGTCGGCGGCATGCCACTTGTCGATCTCGGCCCGGGTGAGGCGGATGGCCTCCTCCTCCGAGGTCAGCAGCGGCTTGGCGGTGTCACCGCCGACGGTCTGGATGCCGCGGCCGGCCACGATACGCAGCCCGGCCTTCTGGGTCTCGGTGAACAGGGAATCCTGGGCGTGGGGGAAGGCGGAACCGAACACCATCATCGCCGTCGTACCCGCGGCGACCCGTCGCCGGGTGAACTCGACCGCAGCGGCCTGGGCGAATTCGGGGTCGGCGAACTTGGATTCGGACGGGAAGATGCACAGATTGAGCCATTCGAGCAGTTGCCCGCCGCCGTAGGAGTCGCCGGCGTAGGTCTGCGGGAAGTGGATGTGGGTGTCGACGAAGCCCGGGATGAGATACCCGCTCGGGTGCTCGTGCGCCTCCGCGCTCGCGAATTCGGAAGGGAGCTCGGATCTCTCGCCGGCGAACTTGATCGTGCCGTCGTCGCCTACCACCAGAGCTCCGTCGGGTATCGATACCAGCGCGTCCACCGCCTCGGTGATCGCGGGACTGCCGGCGAGATGGAAGATGTGCCCGTAGTGGACGGTGTCGGTCATCGGTGCTCCTCGGGCATCGGGGTCACAAACTCGGATCGTCATCGGAGGTCCACCCGGGTGCCTGTGATCGTCCTCGGATCTCGGACGCGGTCGGCGACCAGTATCACCCGCCTCCCGTCGCACGCGCGCGCCAACCGTCGAAGTCGCCGTCTGATCGTTTCCATGTGTCGCGCGGACCGGTCGGTGCGGGCTCTCAGCTACCGGTGTGGACCGCGATCCATTCGACGAGCGGGACCGTCGCCCGCCAGTCCCGCCGCACCCGATCGACGAGTTCCGCGGAATGGATGATCTGGTCGAATCCGTAGTCCCGCCCCACCGACAGCGGTCGGTGGCGAAGTAGTTCGATCCGCGGGTGAGCGACGTCGTACCCGCGAGGTGCGGTCTTCAGCCGGTCCCCGGCGATCTCCCAGCCGTCCCCCGTGAGCCGCCGGAGCAGGCTCTCGAGCTCGGGTCCGCTGCGGTCGTGGTCGATGGACTTCCGAATCTCGGCGAGCCGGGCCGGGGTGGCCTCGTAGAAGCCCGCGCCGACGCGAACACCCGGTGCGCCGATCTGCACGTAGTACCCGGTGGCCGGGGCCACGGCGACGAATGCGCCCTGGTGGGTCTTGTACGGCGTCTTGTCCTTCGAGAATCGGACGTCGCGATACGGCCGGAAGATCTTGGCCGGGCCGAACTCGTCGGCCAGCGCGTCGGTGAGGGCTCGCATGGGCTCGGCGACCGCGGAACGATAGACGTCCTTGTGGTCTTCCCAGAACGCCTTGGAGTTGTCGATCTCCAGGTCGTCGTAGAAGTCGAGTGCGGCTTCGGTGAATCCCGTGAAGTCTGTCATCGTCACTCCGGCAGGACGCGTCCGAAGCCGAGGACACCGCCGTCGGATTGCCAGTCCAGCGAGTGGATGCGGATGCGGCCCATCTCGTTGCCGCCCACCGTGACCGCGGTGTCGCCGTCGACTGCGACGACAATGTTGGTGTGCTGGCCGAATCGGGAGGACCGGTCGTAGAGCACGACGTCGCCCACCCGGGGCGTGTAGTCACCGACGGCCTCGAAACGGTTGTCTGCCTCGTAGTACTCCTGCAGTGTGTACACGCCGGGAATGCGCCAGTGGCCGGAGTTGGGGTTGACCAGCGGGCGACCCGCCGAACGCATGATCCAGCTCACGAAGTTCGCGCACCACGGCTCGTCGACACCCTCGGAGTAGAACGTCCCCGGGCGCTGAACGGCGTGTTCGTGGCGAACCGCTTCGACGATCCGCAGCTGATCCGGAGTCAGCTCGGACGCGTCGACCTGCGGGAACTCGGCGGTGTCCCAGGGCAACCACCGTTCGGGTACGGCCCGCCACGCGACGAGACCGACGCCCGCGACGACGATCACGACCAGCGCCGCGGCGATCACCGTCCGCCGACCACGTCGACGCACCGGGCGCATGCCCGCACCGTCTGCGGGTCGGTCGGCAGTCGTGTCGGCGCTCACCTCGACGAGTGTAGGCATCGGCGCCGTGGCCGCGCCTCGTTCCTCGTCCCCGCCGGCGTTCGCCCGGCGCCTCGCCCGCGCGGGCGACATGCGCGCTTGGCACAATGGGCGCCGGTCGGGGGGCCAAGGCGATTCAAGGAGCGAACGCGGTGGACGAGTCAGATCACGAGCCGATCCTGCGTGCCGGGGACACGTGCCGGGAGATCGCGACCGCCGACCGCGTCGCATGCATCGTCGACGCGGCGGACTACTTCCTGCACGCCAAGTCGGCGTTGCTGCAGGCCCGGCGCCGCATCGTCCTCATCGGTTGGGACGTGGACACCCGGATCCGGCTCGATCCGCGGACCGCCGACGACGAGGTCCCCGACGTGCTCGGGAACTTCCTGCGGTGGCTCATCGACAACCGTCCGGAACTGGAGATCTACGTCCTGCGCTGGAGCACCGGCGCGTTCACCGGCATCCTGCGCGGAGTCGCGCCGCCCTTCGTCCAGGATCTGCTCACCGGCCGTCGTCTGCACTACCGGATCGACGCCGCCCACCCGGTCTCCGCCGCGCATCATCAGAAGATCGCGGTGATCGACGACCAGTTCGCGTTCTGTGGCGGCATCGACATGACGGTGAACCGGTGGGACACTTCGGAACATCTGTCGCACAACGAGTTCCGCCGGGACCCCGATGGCCGACCGCATGGGCCCTGGCATGACGCCACGGTCGCCCTCGACGGCGACGCCGCGCGCGTGGTCGCGTCCGTCGCTCTCGACCGGTGGGAGGCCGCCACCGGCGAAAGCCTCAAACCCCTCGTCGACACCGACGGCCCCGACATCTGGCCGACGGATCTCGACGTCACGTTCACCGACTGCGACGTCGCGGTGGCCCGGACGATTCCGCAGTACGACGACCGGCCCCAGGTCGAGGAGATCCGGCGCCTGTACCGTGCGGCCTTCGCCGCGGCCCGCCGCACGATCTACATAGAGAGCCAGTACCTTGCGGCGCGCGAGGTCGCGGACGCGCTGGCGGAACGGCTCGCCGAGCCCGACGGGCCCGAGATCGTCCTGGTGCTGCCGAGGCATGCGGACAGTCCAATGGAACGGCTCGCCATGGACGGTGCGCGGCACAAGCTCCTGCAACTCCTGTGGCGCGCTGACAAGTACGACAGATTCCGTGCCTTCTACCCGGTGACCGCCGAGGGGGACCCGATCTACGTGCACGCCAAGGTGCTCATCGTCGACGACGTCCTCCTGCGCATCGGGTCCTCGAACCTCAACAACCGGTCGCTCGGATTCGACAGCGAGTGTGACGTCGCCATCGAGGCCGATCCGAACGACCCTGCCGACGGCGACCTGCGCGAGACGATCCTGTCCATGCGCACGCGGTTGTTGTCCGAGCATCTGGGCGCCGACCACGAGGTGTTCGACGATGCCGTGGCACAGGAGAATTCGCTCGTCGGGGCGGTCGATCGGCTGACCGGCCCGGGCCGGACACTCGAGGCATTCGATCACGAGACGATCGACGGCGAGGAGTCTGTCATCGCGGAGAACGAACTCGTGGACCCGGAGGACGCGCGGATCGGCACGATCGACCGCATCTACCGCGCGGTGATCCGTCGAGGCACGCGGAACCTGCTGCGGCGCTGACGTCACACCCGCGTGCGGGCCGCCTCGATGGCGGGGGCGATGACCTCGGCGAGGTCGGATGCGACGTCGCGATCGCCCTCCGGGGGCATCGCGATGTAACTCAGCGCCATCCTGGTGATCGCGCGCGAGATCCGCACGACGTCGGACTCCGGCATCGACAGCCACTCGGACTCGCGGAAGGCCTCGGCCAGCCGGTCGGCGGCCGTGGTGATGATCGGTGCCGCATCGGTGGTGATCAGCTTCATCAGATCGGGTTTGGCCTCGCCGGACAGCAGCGAGGCGATCAGCGGGTCGGTGGCGACTCCGGCGAAGAATTCACCGAACCCCTTGTGCAAGGCCTCGGTGACGTCGTCGACGGAACTCGCCAAGGAGTCTGCGACATGGCCGGCGAAACGGCCCGCCAACCGCACCGCGTAGCCCTGCGCGAGGCCGTACCGGGAACCGAACTCGTTGTAGACGGTCTGGCGGCTGACCCCCGTCGCGGCGGCCACATCGGACATGCGCACCGCCGCCCAGTCCCGGTCCAGCAGCAGGTCGTGCAGTCCGTCGAGCAGCGAGTTGTGCAGCAGGGCTTTGCTGTCCTGCGCATAGTTGCGAGTCGTCATCCGCGCGCACCGACCGGCTGGAGAGATGACTCGATCTCGGCGCGCAGGGCTCGTCCCGAGCCGCCCCTGCCCAGGCAGACCGCGCCGACGAGACGACTGCCGGCGAAAGCCCGCACGACAGAGCAGGAGTCGTCCAGGTCGACCTCCACACGATCTCCCGATGTCGGCCACCCGACGATCTGGATGTTGGTCGTGTACTGCATCGTCCAGGCCAGTGGCACACGCGGTACCGCAGTGCTGATGCCGGTGTCCAGCCCGAGGTCGGCGGCGATCGTCATGGCGACCAGTCTGCCGTGCTCGGTCGCGGTGAGCCACTGCTCGGCACGCATCGGTGCGCCCGTCAACGGATGGGGCCGCGCTGCGACGTCGCCAGCCGCGTAGACGCCGGGGACTCGGGTTCGCAGCAAATCGTCGACGACGATCCCGGCCGCATCGACGGGAATCCCTGCGCTGTGCGGTAATTCGAGATCGGGCTCCATTCCGATCGCGCTGATCACCGTTCCGGTCAACGTCCGCCCGTCCGCCAACGCCACGGACTCGGCGGTGATCGTGGCGGGCACCACGCCGGTGAGGATCTGCACCCCGCGTTCCCGGTGCAGGGTCGCCACCGCCTCGCCCACCGTTGCCGGAACGACCCGCGACAACAGCGACGTCTCGCGCTCGATGACGGTGACGCGCGAACCGTCTCCGGTCGACGCCACGGCTGCGGCGATCTCCAGTCCGATCAGTCCGCCGCCGAGAACGATCACCGGCCCGTCCTGGATCGCGTGCCGGAGCTCCGCCGCGTCGTGCCGGGTGCGCAGGGCGAGCGGGGACGACGTCGTGCCGGGGAGTCGCCGGGCACGCCCTCCGGTGGCCAGGACCAGCGCGTCGTAATCCACTTGGGAGGAGTCGGCGAGACAGACCCGCCGCGACGAGGTGTCGACGTCGGCGACGCGCGTCGAGGTCACGATCTCGATGCCCCGATCCGACCAGTACCCGGGCGGACGGAGCGTGATCTTGGCGTCCGTCAGGTCGCCGTCGACGAGGTTCTTGCTCAGCGCCGTTCGACGGTAGGGGAGTTGTGGCTCCTTCCCGAACACGGTGATTGTCCCGTCGAAACCGTTGGAACGCAGCGACTCCGCAGCCGTGATGCCGGCGACGCCGGTGCCGACGATCACCACCGAACCGCCCCGGGTGGTGCCGGCGCTCACGGACGGGCCACCTCGACCATCTCGAAATCGGCCTTGGCAGCACCGCAGTCCGGGCAGCTCCAGTCGTCGGGGATGTCGGCCCAGCGGGTGCCCGGCTCGATGCCGTCCTCCGGCCAGCCGAGCTCTTCGTCGTACTCGAAACCGCAGACCTCACAACGGAAGAGCTTGAAGTTCATCGCACAGAGTTCCCTTCGCTGATTTCATCCGGCCCGCTCGCTTCGCTCCCGGCGCCGAGGAAGTCGATCTTCTCCCGCACGCCGCAGTCGGGGCACGGCCAGTCGTCGGGAATGGTGGCCCAGGGGGTGCCGGGCGGGAAGCCCTCCCGGGGAGCGCCGACGGTCTCGTCGTAGACGTAATCGCAGACCGGACAACGGAAGGTGCTCATCGCGGCGACACCCCGTGCTCGGCCAGGACGCGTTCGCGGCGGTGCGGTGCGATGTTGATCCGTTCGACGTCTCCGTCGTAGTGGTCGAGCACCCGCTTGTCCATCACACGCCGCCAGATCGGTGGGAAGTAGGCGAGCGTGATCATGCTCGCGTATCCGCTCGGCAGGTTGGGCGCGCCGTCGAAGCTGCGCAGGGTCTGATACCTCCGGGTGGGGTTCGCATGGTGATCGCTGTGGCGCTGGAGGTGGTACAGGAAGATGTTGGTGCAGATGTGGTCGGAGTTCCAGCTGTGCTCGGGCGTGCACCGCTCGTAGCGGCCGGTCCGCGTCTTCTGGCGGAGTAGACCGTAGTGCTCGAGGTAGTTCACGGTCTCCAGCAGTGAGAAACCGTAGACGGCCTGGATCACGAGGAAGGGGAGGATCTCCCAGCCGAAGATCGCGGTGAGCGCCCCCCACAGCACGATCGACATCGCCCATGCGTTGAGGACGTCGTTGCTCGGATGCCAGAAGGGCTTGCCCGCCCGCTCGAGGCGTTTGCGTTCGAGCTCGACGGAGGACGTGAGGCTTCCCCAGACGCTACGGGGGAGGAAGCGCCAGAACGACTCTCCGAAACGGGAGCTGGCCGGATCTTCGGGCGTCGCGACCCGCACGTGGTGCCCACGGTTGTGCTCGATGTAGAAGTGACCGTAAAACGTCTGGGCGAGAGTGATCTTCGACAACCAGCGTTCCAGATCGTCCTTCTTGTGCCCCAGTTCGTGAGCGGTGTTGATTCCGATCCCGCCCATCGCGCCGATCGACAGCGCCAGCCCGATCTTCGACGCGAGCCCGAGCCCGCCGTCGATGCCGAGCCAACTGAGGTCGTCGGCCGTCCACAGGTAGCAGGCCATCACGAGACTCGCGAGCTGGAACGGGATGTACACGTACGTGCAGTAGCGGTAGTACTTGTCGTTCTCCAGCTGCTCCATCAGCTCTTCGGGCGGATTCGATCCGTCGGGCCCGAAGAACACGTCGAGGATCGGGAGCAGAACGTAGACGAGTAGCGGTCCGATCCACCACCACACCGGCGACACGACGTCGAAACCGTGGCCGATCGCATTGAAGCCGGCGACGAGACCCATTGCGAGAAAGATCGACGTCGGCGGGATCAGGCCGAGCAGCCAGAGATGGCGTTTGCGGTCCTTCCACTCGGCGGGGGAGTCGTCCGCGGTGAACGGGGTCGGTGCGGTACTCATACGCGCTCCTGTCTGGGCGGGCTGTGTTCTACGCTACTAGACATTAACCGCGACAATGTCCGTTGTCTAGACATTGACGTCTATTTGTAAAGAAGCGTTGGTGCGGGGACGTCCGACGGGGACCTGGGCGGCAGGAAGGTCGCTCGCCGCTGCCGGGGTCTTCGAGACCACCCTGTCCTTCATCTCGGTCGTCGAGTCGACCCCGTCGGTTCGCACGTTGGTGAACACGAGCACCTTGAGCTGGTCCATGGCCACGGCCGAGGTCTTGCCCATCACGGCTCCGCAGGGGCGGAGCGCTGCTCGCTGTCGTGGTGCTGGTCCGAGGCCTGTTCCTGTGGTCGCCGCCGAGTTCGGGTTCGGCTGCCCGGAACCCGCTCCCGCTCGACAGGTCGAGTGGGAGCGGGTCGGTCGTGTTCCGCTGTGGAGTTGTCAAAGTACAGATGCGGTCCCGGGTTTGGCCCGGGTGCGGCGCGTGAGGTGTGTGTCGGAAGGGTGGAGTCAGGCGGCGTCGTCGAGGCGCATGGTGCGTCGGTTGTAGGCGGGTAACGGTCGGCGGTGTGGGTCAATACTGGGGGGTGGGACGAGCCAAGGGTGTCGGTCGAAACCCATCACGATGTCCCAGCCGTGGTGGTGGACCTGCGTATGGCAGCGTTGGCAGAGCAGGCAGCCGTTGTCGAGGTCGGTGGGTCCGCCGTCGGCCCACGGCTTGATGTGGTGGACCTGGGTATGTGACGGTGGCGCACCGCATTTGATGCAGCAGGCGTCGCGGACGATCATTGCTTTGCGCAGGTGCGCCGGGAACAAGCGGTGGGTGTGGCCCATCTGCAGCGGCACGCCTTCGCCATTGAGGATGATCTCGGTCAAGGATCCGTCACATGAGACCTGTCGGGCTGTAGGTTGGCTGACGGTTCCGGTCCACGGCAGTGTTGCGAGGTCTCCGGTCGCGGGGATCGTCAGCATCAATTGGGTGCGTGGGCTTCCGACGGTGTCGATGCTCGCGCCGATCGCTGCTTGGTCGAGGATCAACTCGAAAGCGTCGGCGCGACGCTGCTCTGCGGTGCGTCGATCCTCGGCGCCGTCGGGTTCGGGCCGTGGGCAGGACCGTTCGTCGATCATGGCCAGGAACTTCTCACCCACGACCTGGGTGAGGTCGGCACGCACCTCGACGCGGCCGTCGTCGGTGGTGTGCGCGTTCACCGAGTTCAAGCGTGCATCGTCCGACGCTGGGGTTCCGGCGTCAGAGGCGTCGGCGAGGGCGTTGCTGATGGCGTGAGCATGCTTGAGCACTTCGGTCGGTGTTGCACCGGATAGTGCTTGGGCGATGAGTTCGATCTCATACCGGGAGCGTTCCCCCTCGGGAAGAGCGTCACCACACCGTTTTTCGATCTCGTTCATGCCGCGGACGATGGCATCGACGACCTCGCCGGACAGCCGCCCGTCAGCGGCATGACGAGACAGCGCAGGCAACCCCGGCAACGCATCGACGCTTCGCATGGTGCGGTGCGCGGCGGCCGGTGCGTGGCCTGACTCGATCAGCAGTTTCTTGGTGGTGCTTCCGGCCTTCTGTGCGACACCGAGGGCGTCGAGTTGCGCTGCGTGCGTGGCGATCTGATGGTCAGCAAGGTTGCGGATCAGACGCCACGTGTCGAGGGAGTCGAATGTTGCTCTGCCGGTTGGGTCGTCGGCGGGCGGGGTGGTCTCGATGAGCTGATCGAGGAGAGTGGCGAGCTCTGGCATGACTCCACAGTACAGGAACATCCGTTCGATTTCGAGGAAATTCCACAAGCCGAGAACCGCGAATTCATCTACTGTGCAGCATATTTCGTTCACTGTGCGTCTGATGGCGTTGACTGTGCGCTTCTCGTGGTCAGTGGCCGGTTCAAGTCACTCCAGTTTTCGAGTACGCCCGGACGGGCGCGCATTTTTTGCTGGTGGAGCAGTCTCGACGTCCCAGGAGGCGACCGGACTGGCGTGGCCGGCGTGCGGAAGGTAACGGCGATATGTGTTGGGGGCCGAAGGGTATCGTCCGGCTCAGCGCTCAGCGATTTCAGATGCCGCTGAGTATGCGGGAATGGCTGTCGCCGAGACACTGACTGGGTCGTCGAAACGGTCGCCTCGATGGTGCAGGCATACGTAGGACCGGGGGAGCCGTCGTGCCGCCTACCCGGGCGGAAAGTCGGCAGGGTTCGAGGTGGAACAGCTGTGTCACCGTGACGTCGCCTACCGCAACTGTTGCGTCGGTGACGCCCTTTTCAGGTACCGATGTGGGCGCGTTGGCTGTTGAGGGCGTGTCCCTCGGGTGTGGCCGGCCGGCGGGTCTCGGCCTGCTCCGGTGAGGCTCTCTTGTGGCGCCCCGCGGGTAAGTGCGCGGCGGGGCTACGACCCGGTGTTCTCTGGTCGCGGTGACCCGCCGGGTCCTGGGTGGTGAGGTCGTGGTCGGACAGGTATCCGGCGGTCTCCGTCCGATCCGATGCCGGAGGTCGTCGACGGGTTCGGGTCGGTTGAAGTCGATAGACGTCGGGTCGATGTCCAGTCGTCCGGGCAAACCCCGTCTCGCGGTGCGCCGAACTCGGTTCGCGGAAAGTTTTTTCGGCGACGAATTGTCGGCGGGAGCACGTGGGTCGAGAGAGCCCGCACCGACCTCCACCAGTGTGCGCGGCGGTGAACTCGTTGACGGAACGAGCCGTGACGTACATCGATCAACCCATCATCGGGCCCGGGCCGGTCAGGTTCGGCGGGTCATCGAGGGGCTCGGCGACGTGAGAACTCATTGGTCTGCTGCATCTCAGCGGCCAGGTAGCGACGTCGCCACCGGACTGGACACGCGCTCCGCATTGTCGAGAAGCGCGCTTGACCGGGTCGGGCGTTCGGCGCCGATTGCCGACACGGTCACTGACGGCCGCCGACCTTCTAGTGGTGTGTCTCGGTTTTAGCTAACTCCTTGTTCGAGTGCGGCGCGGGCGCGGGCGACCTTGGCCAGGATCGAC
>NZ_JAGRQM010000042.1:0-12017 GCF_018132775.1 Gordonia sp. SCSIO 19800
GTTGGGATAACCAAGCCCCTACGACCACATCAGGAGGATGTCCCAGTTACCAGCCCTTCCAGCTATTACTAGGAGCGGCCGGAGCTTGCGGAGGCTGCGTCACCACCTGCTCCCTGAGGAGCGGCCGGAGCTTGCGGAGGCTGCGTCACGAAGGGTCCTGGTGAGACGGGTTGCGGGACCCTTCGCGGCTCGTCGCTTGCGCTCCTCGCACCTCAGGGAGCAACGGGGGTCGTCGCTTGCGCTCCTCGCACCTCAGGGAGCAGTAATCGGCCTCCCTCCGAGCACAACGAGTTCTTTCGTAGTCCGCTCGCAGAGCTCACCGCTCGACGATCCGCCGGACCACCGCGTCGGCGAACTCGGCGGTGCTCGCCTCGCCGCCCAGGTCGCGGGTCGCGGTGTGCGCGAGCGTCTCGGCAACCGCCGAGTCGATCCGGGCACCGGCCGCGACGAGGGCCGCGTCGTCGGTCATCTGCCCGTACCTCTGAAAACCCATTGCCACAGAGGCGATCATCGCGACCGGGTTCGCGATGCCGCGCCCGGCGATGTCGGGTGCGGCACCGTGCGACGCCTGCGCCATCACGCGGGACTCCGAGCTGTTGACCGAACCGGCGATGCCCAGCGAACCGGCGAGCTCGCCGGCGAGGTCGGACAGGACGTCGCCGAAGAGGTTCTCGGTGACGAGGACGTCGAAGTCCGCGGGACGCCGAACCAGCAGGGCCGCCATGGCATCGACGTGTTGCTCGGACACCTCGATCTCGGGGAACCCGGCGGCGATGTCGCGACATGCATCCCGGAACAGGCCGGTGGTCATGCGCAGGACGTTCGCCTTGTGCACGATGGTCAACCGCGGCTGCCGGTCGGAACCCGCACGCTCGATCGCGGCGGCGCATGCGACTCGCGCGATTCGCTCCGACGCCGCGCGTGTGACGAGCCCGACCGCCAGTGCCACGTCGGGTGTCGGCATGAATTCGCCACTGCCGACCGCCATGTTGCGATCGGCGTAGAAGCCCTCGGAATTCTCCCGCACGATCAGGACATCCATGTCCGACCGGAGCGCCGGAACACCCGGAAATGCCTGGGCGGGACGGAGATTGGCGAACAGGTCGTACCGGGTTCGCAGGACCGCTCCCGGCGTGCGGTCCCCATGATCCGGCGGGTACGCCGCCGAGTCGTGGGGACCGACGATCCAGAAGCCGAGCTCGTCGAGGGCCGTCAGCGTCTCCGCGGGCACCGGATCTCCGTGCGACGTGATCGCAGACAGCCCGAAAGGTAAGTGCTGCCAACTGATCTCGATCGCCTCCGCACGAGCGGCTGCCTCGGCGATCGTCACCGCCGCCGGCACGATCTCGGGTCCGATCCCGTCCCCGACGAGGACTCCGAACTCTCTGTCCCGGTCACCCATCAGTGAGCTGCGTCGTCCCAGGAGCGGCCGAACCCGACCGACACCTCCAGCGGGACGGACAAGGTGATGGCATTGCCCATCTCTTCGCGCACAACGGCCTCGACGGCCTCCCGCTCACCCGAGGCGACCTCGATCACGAGTTCGTCGTGGACCTGGAGAAGTGTTCGCGACGTGAGCCCTTCAGCCGCGAGGCGCTTGTGGACGTTGATCATCGCGACCTTGATGATGTCGGCGGCGGTGCCCTGGATGGGAGCGTTGAGCGCCATCCGTTCCGCGGACTGCCGGCGCTGCCAGTTGTCGCTGTTCAGATCGGGCAGATACCGCCGGCGACCGAACAGTGTTGCGGTGTACTCGTTTCGGCGGGCCTCGGCGACCACGTCGTGCAGATAATCGCGCACCCCGCCGAACCGCGCGAAGTACGCCTCCATCTGCTCCTTGGCCTCGTCGCGGCTGATCTTGAGCTGGGCGGCGAGCCCGAATGCGCTGAGCCCGTAAGCGAGTCCGTACGACATGGCCTTCACCCGGTGGCGCATCTCGGTGGTGACCTCGTCGATCGGCACCCCGAAGGCCCGTGACCCGACGAAGTTGTGGAGGTCTTCCCCGGTGTTGAAGGCCTCGATGAGGCCGGCGTCCTCCGACAGGTGGGCCATGATCCGCATCTCGATCTGGCTGTAGTCGGCGGTCATGAGGCAGTCGTAGGGCACACCGGTCGCGGTGTCGGCGCCGACGATGAAGCCCCGCCTGATCTCGCGGCCCGCCTCGGTACGCACCGGGATGTTCTGCAGATTCGGTTCGGTGGACGAGAGGCGTCCCGTCGCGGCGATCGTCTGATTGAACGTCGTGTGAATACGTCCGTCGTCCGCGACCGACTTCAGCAGCCCGTCGACAGTGACCTTCAGCCGCGTCGCGTCGCGGTGCTCGAGGAGGTGTGCGAGAAAGGGATGCTCGGTCTTCTCGTACAACGACTGCAACGCGTCGGCGTCGGTGGTGTAGCCGGTCTTGGTCTTCTTCGTCTTCGGCATGTCCAGCTTGTCGAAGAGAATGGTCTGCAACTGCTTCGGCGAACCGAGGTTGATCTGTTCTCCGATGACCTCGTAGGCCGCCTCGGCCGCGGCGCGGATCCGGTCGGCGAACATCCGCTCGAGGGCACCGAAATGGTCGACGTCGACGGCGATGCCCGCGGCCTCGGCATCGGCGAGCACGAACGACAGCGGCAGTTCCATCTCGGTGAGCAGCGGTTTGGAGTCGATCCGGTCCAGTTCCGTGTCGAGCGTGTCGGCGAGTTCCTGGACCGCCCGCGCCTCGAGCATGTGCTGTTCGGCCACCCGCCCGTCCGAATCGTCGTCGAGCAACGACATCTGGCCGTCGCCCGGGCCGCCGTCGGCGCGCAGTTCACGACGCAGGTAGCGCAGCGCGAGGTCGTCGAGGTTGAACGTCCGTTGTCCCGGTCGGACCAGGTAGGCGGCGAGCGAGGTGTCGCTGGTGACACCGTCGAGTTTCCAGCCGCGTGAGCGCAGTGCGTGTACGGCCCACTTCGCCTCGTGAACCGCCTTCGGCGCGGTCGGGTCGGCGAACCAATCCCCCAGTGCCGCCTCGTCTTCGGGATTCAGCGCGGTCACGTCGACATACGCCGACGTCCCGTCGGCGGCCGCGATCGCCACCCCGGTCGGGTCCGCGCCGACCACGACATGCGGGGCGGTGACGGCGAGACCGACGCGACCGGTGCGCGCATGTTCGGTCAGCCATCCGGCGACCTCACCGGCACCCAGGACCGCACCGTCGAGATCGAAACCTGCTTCCGCCTCGGGTTCGACAGAACTCAACGTCGAGAAGAGACGGTCCCGCAACACCCGGAATTCCAGGTCGTCGAACAGCTGGTGGATACGGTCCCGGTCCCACCCCACCATGGCCAGGTCGTCGGGAGACGTCGGCAGCTGCATGTCCCGGACGAGCTCGGTGAGCTGCCGGTTGGTCTGCACCGACGCCAGATGCGCGCGTAACGCGTCGCCGACCTTGCCCTTGACCTCGTCGACGTGATCGACGAGGGCCGCGAGCGACCCGTACTCGCGGATCCACTTCGAGGCGGTCTTCTCCCCGACCCCGGGGATACCCGGCAGGTTGTCGCTGGGGTCACCGCGCAGCGCGGCGTAGTCGGGGTACTGGGTGGGGGTGAGACCGTACTTCTTCTCGACCTCCTCGGGCGTGAACCGCGTGAGGTCCGAGACACCCTTGCGCGGATAGAGCACCGTGGTGGAGGCGTCGACGAGCTGCAGCGAGTCGCGGTCACCGGTGACGATCAGGACCTTGTATCCGTCCTCACGCGCCCGGGTCGCCAGGGTCGCGATGATGTCGTCGGCCTCGTAACCCTCGATGGCCAACACCGAGACACCCAGCGCGTCCAGGACCTCTTTGGTGAGATCGACCTGGCCGTTGAACTCGTCCGGGGACTTGGACCGCTGCGCCTTGTACTCCGGATACATCTCTGACCGGAACGTCTTGCGTGAGACGTCGAAGGCCGCGGCGATGTGCGTGGGCTCCTCATCGCGCAGCAGGTTGATCAGCATCGAGGTGAAGCCGTAGACGGCGTTGGTCGTCTGCCCCGAATGGGTTTTGAAGTTCTCCGCCGGGAGCGCGAAGAACGCCCGGTACGCCAGGGAGTGCCCGTCGAGCAGCATCAACACCGGCTGCTTGGTCTTGCCCTTGGCGCCGGGTGCCGCCTTGCCCGTCGATCCGGTGGCCTTGGCTGGGGTCGTTGCCGGGGAACTCTGCGCTGGACTCACAATCGCCGAGTCTAGTGACCGCCCCCGACACAGCCTGCCGGACTCCTCACACTCGGCCTCTCACGGGAGGGGCCGGTACATGGACCACACCTTGGGGCCGTCGAGCGGCAGTTCGAACTCCTCGGTCACGCTGAACCCGAAACGCTCGTAGAGCGGCACGTTGCGGACGTTCGAGCACTCGAGGTAGGCGGGTCCGTCGATCTGCTCGAGTCGATGCCCCAGGAGAGACGTGCCCACCCCGACCCCGTGCACCGGCGCCCCGATCTGACCGAGGTACCAGTGCGGCTCCTTGGGACGTCGTTTGCCGAACTCCTCCTCGAGCTTCATCCCGCGGCTCATCCGCGAGCCCATCGCCCGGAAGAAGCCGACCATCGACACCATCTGCGACAGGGCCGAGACCTTGTGGCCCGGGGGATCCCAGGCGGCGGCACCGACCGGTTGCCCGTCACGCATCGCGAGATCGAGCGTCGAATTCGGGCCGTGGCTGTACTTGAGCAGGGTGCGGAACATGATGAGATGCCGCGCCGTGTCGGGCTGCATCCAGACCGTCACCGGGTCGTCGGCGAAGGCCTGTGCCAGCAACGAAGCGGCGAGTTCGACGTCTGTGGTGGTGGACACGCTGACCGGGACCATCGGACCAGCGTACGACCCGGATCGGGTCTCCGACAGCACATCGCGACTTCCCGACTGGGCAGCGTCGAGGAGAAGTTACCTCCGGGAAACGTCGTTGTCGCCACGTGGTGACGACGCTGGCGCTAATGTCCCGCAGGGTGACATCGCAACGCGCCGGCACCGCGCCGCAGACGCCGCCACGATGCGCTCTCGACGACCGTCCCGATCGCGAGAGCCATCCGTCTGGCCACCTTCCACCGATGCGCCGGTCGGCGATCGCGATGCTGGTGTTTCTCGCCGCGTCGATGCTGTTCGGGCTGTTCGGCGCCTCCCCGGCCGCGGCCGCGCCCGGCGACTCGGTCCGCGTCTTCGGCGTGCTGCGCAACGGTACGGACAAGGTCGCCGGCGTCGAACTCGAGGCCAAGGACGCATCCGGAACCGTTGTCGGCACCGCGACCTCGTCGGCCACGGGTGCGTGGTCCATCAACGTGCCACCCGGCCAGTACACGATCGTCATCAACACCGACTCACTCCCCGACGGCGTCGAGGTCCAGAAGGCGGAGCTGCCCGTCGACGTCAGCGGTGGCACCGCGCGACCGGTCATCTTCTCCTTCGGCGATGTCCGCACCGGCACCGAGGTGTCGGCAGTCTCCGAACTGACACGGCTGGCCATCGACGGCATACGCTTCGGCCTGATCATCGCGATCACCGGCGTCGGTCTCAGCCTCATCTTCGGCACGACCGGACTGACGAACTTCGCGCACGGCGAGTTGGTGACACTCGGCGCGGTGATCGCATGGGTGATCAACGTCAAGCTCGGCGTCCAGCTGATCCCGGCGACGATCCTGGCGGTGATCGTCGGTATCGGTATCGGCATCCTCAACGAGCTCGGTCTGTGGAGACCGTTGCGAAGACGACGAACCGGGCTGATCGCCATGCTCGTCGTGTCGATCGGCCTGTCGCTGGTGCTTCGCTACCTGATCCTGATCTTCTTCTCCGATCGCGCCGAACCGTTCGACGACTATCAGGCGCAGACCCAGATCGGCTCGGGCCCCTTCGCGATCACACCGGTCAACCTGGCCTGCATCATCATCAGCATCGTGGTCCTGCTCGGCGTCGCACTGCTGTTGCAGCGCACCAGGATCGGCAAGGCCATGCGAGCGGTCGCCGACAACAAGGATCTCGCCGAGTCGTCGGGTATCGACGTCGACCGGGTCATCTTGTTCGTGTGGGCCCTGGCGGGCGGTCTGGCCACACTCGGCGGCGTGATGTTCGCGCTCTCCGAGCTCGGCGGCCGGGTGCAGTGGGAGATGGGCTTCAAACTGCTCCTGCTGATGTTCGCCGGCATCACACTCGGCGGTCTCGGCACGGCCTACGGCGCACTGCTCGGGTGTGTCATCGTCGGTCTGCTGGTCCAGTTGTCGACCTACATCCTCAGTCCGGACCTGAAATACATCGGCGGGCTGCTGATCCTGATCATCATCCTGACCATCCGGCCCCAGGGCATTCTCGGATCTCGAGCGAGGATCGGCTGACCCATGGACATCATCTCAGCGCTCCAGATAGCGATCGCCCAGCTGATCGGCCCGTCGGCGATCTTCTACGCCCTGCTGGCCATCGGCCTGAACCTGCACTTCGGCTACGCCGGCCTGCTCAACTTCGGCCAGATCGCCTTCGCACTGCTCGGCGGATACGGCGTCGGGATCATGGCGGTGAACTACGACCAGCCGTTGTGGCTCGGCGCCATCATCGGCATCGCCGCGGCCGGGATGCTGGCCGTGGTGCTCGGCCTCCCGACCCTGCGTCTGCGCGCGGACTACCTGGCAATCGTCACCATCGCCGCATCGGAGATCCTGCGTCTGGTCTTCCGTTCGACGTCGACCGACGATTTCACCCGCTCCACCAACGGCATCTACGGATACGCGGGCAGCTTCTTCTCCATCAGCCCGTTCGACAACGGCAAGCAGTACTCGTTCCTCGGGGTCAAGTTCCTCGGCGGCGACCTGTGGTCGATGGTGGTCGGCTGGATCGTCGTCGGCCTGCTGTGTGTGATGGTGTACCTGCTCGTCCGCAGTCCGTGGGGCCGCGTCCTCAAGGCGGTACGCGAGGACGAGGACGCCGCCCGCTCGCTGGGTAAGAACGCGTACTTCTACAAGATGCAGGCCCTGGTACTCGGCGGTTGCATCGGCGGCCTCGCGGGTGTCTTCAATGCCTTTGCAACGCAGTCGATCAATCCCGACTTCTATTCGACCGCACAGACCTTCTTCGCCTACGGCGCGCTGATCCTCGGCGGGGCGGCGACGGTGTTCGGCCCGGTGCTCGGTGCCATGCTGTTCTGGTTCCTCCTCGCCGTGCCCGACGCACTGCTGCGGCAGGCCACGTCCGGCGACGACCCGCTGTTGAATCTGTCCGCGCAGCAGGTCGGCGCATTCCGCTACGTTCTGCTCGGTCTGGCGATCATCCTGATGATGGTGTTCAGACCGCAGGGCCTGCTCGGGAACAAGAGGGAGGTGCAGCTCGATGCCTGACGACTCCGCCTACACGGGTACTGCGGCCATCCGGGCGACGCGCCGGGACCTCACCGCGTTGTCGGCCGCGGAGCGTGCCCAGCTGTTCGCCGGCGTTGCCGCCGAGTCGGGTTCGCCCAAACCCGATCCGATCATCGTGGTGGACAACATCTCCCGCACTTTCGGCGGCATCAAGGCGGTGCAGGTCGATCATCTCGAGGTGCAGCGCGGCGCCATCACCGGCCTCATCGGCCCCAACGGCGCGGGCAAGACCACCTTCTTCAACCTGATCACCGGCTTCGACAAGCCCGACTCCGGCACGTGGTCGCTCAACGGCGACTCCCTGGGCCGGATGGTTCCGCATCAGGTGGCCCGCCGCGGCATGGTGCGCACCTTCCAGCTCACGAAGGCTCTCGCGAAACTGACTGTGCTGGACAATGTCCGGCTCGGCGCAACCGGGCAGCGGGGCGAGCATTTCCTCGCCGCACTCGCGCCCTGGGTGTGGCGCAGACAGGAGGCCGAGGTCACCGAACGCGCACACGAGTTGCTCCGGCGCTTCAAGCTCGACGCCAAGGCCGACGATTTCGCCGGCTCCCTGTCGGGCGGGCAACGCAAGCTGCTGGAGATGGCGCGCGCGCTGATGACCGACCCCGAGATCGTGATGCTCGACGAGCCCATGGCCGGTGTCAACCCGGCCCTCACCCAGAGTCTGCTCGAACACATCAAGTCGTTGCGGGACGAAGGGGTCACGGTCGTCTTCGTCGAACACGACATGGACGTCATCCGCGACATCAGCGACTGGGTCGTCGTGATGGCCCAGGGTCAGATCATCGCCGAGTCGCTCCCGGATCGGTTGGGCGACAACGACGCCGTCGTCGACGCGTACCTCGGCGGGCACCACGACCAGGCCCTCGAGTTCGACGACCAGGGTCGGCCGGTGGGCGCCACCGCCGTACTCGCCGAGAAGGTCGAGGCGGCCATCGAGGCGACGCTGGAGGACGGCGGGGATCTCTCGGAGGTCACCGAACTGCCCCCCACGACCCCGGACACGAAGAAGGACGGACGATGAGCACCGACCCCGGTCCCGGACAGCTGACGCCCGCGCAACTCGCGGCCACCGCCGAGGAGCACCGCAAGCTGGCCGGCAACGCCCTGATGCGGGCCGACGACATCACCGCCGGCTACCTGCCCGGCATCAACATCCTCGAGGAATGCAACTTCTACCTCGGTGACGGGGAGATCGTCGGGATCATCGGCCCCAACGGTGCCGGGAAGTCGACGCTGTTGAAGACCCTGTTCGGACTGATCCCGGTGCGCAAGGGTTCGGTGACCCTCCGTGGCGACGACATCACCTCGGCCAAGGCCCATGTTCTCGTCGACAAGGGTGTCGGTTACGTCCCGCAGACACAGAATGTGTTCCCCGCGTTGACGATCGAGGAGAATCTCGAGATGGGCGTCTATCTGCGGCCCAAGACCTTCGCCAAGCGGTTCGACTTCGTGTCCGAACTCTTCCCGCTGCTCTCGGAACGGCGAAAGATCAAGGCAGGTGCGCTGTCCGGCGGCGAACGGCAGATGGTCGCGATGGGCCGTGCGCTGATGATGGACCCGGCGGTACTGCTACTCGACGAGCCGTCGGCCGGTCTGTCCCCGATGTTCCAGGACGAGGTGTTCATCCGCTGCAAGGCGATCAACGCCACCGGCGTCTCGATCATCATGGTCGAGCAGAACGCCCGGCGGTGCCTGCAGATCTGCGACCGCGGGTATGTCCTCGACCAGGGCCGCAACGCCTACACCGACACCGGCCGCAACCTGGCCACCGACCCCAAGATCATCGAGCTCTACCTCGGCACGCTCGCGGGCAGCTCCGAGAAGAACTGAGGTCATAGGCCCGTCCCGACGGCACTTCCCCCCGCCGACCGCACCGACGACGAGACCCCCGGCCGAAGCCGGGGGTCTCGTCGTGTGCGGGTCTTACTGCGCCGCGACCGAGACGTACTTGCGCGTCGGGGTGAGCAGCTTGTTGGCGTCGTCGAACTCCAACACACCGTACGAGCCGACACTCGGCTCACCGGCTGCGTTGAACGCCAGGTTGCCGGTCTTGCCGACGTAGGCGATCGTCTTGCCACCGTTCAGCAGGTCCAGGCAGGCCTGGTAGGAGTCGCAGTTCTCCTCGCCGTTGGTCACCCCGATGATGTTTGCCGCGATCGCGCGGCCGTCGGTCGACTTGGCCGCGGTGGCCGCGAGAGCACTCAGCACCGTGGCGTCGTAACTCTCACCCGAGTAGTTGAAGTCGATGAGATCGCCGTCGACCTCCTTCAGGGCCGCCTGGAAGTCACCGCTGGTCTGGGTGAGCGGCGTGGTGCCCTTCATACCTGCGAGCAGGCCCGGACCGACAGCCTCACCGAGGGCGTTGCCCATGTTGCCGTCGACACCGTAGACGAGCTTGCCGTCGCTCGGGCCGATGCCCACCTCGTGCATACGGGTGATGATCTTGGCGCTCTCCTCGAAACCGATGACCGCGATGCCGTCCGGGTTGAAGTTCTTCACCTGATCGACCTCGGCGTTGAACGACTGGGCGTTCGGGTCGTAGATGATCTTCTGGATCTGGTCGGCCGGGACACCCGCGGCCTCGAGATCGCGAACGGTGTTGTCGGCCAGTCCGGTTCCGTACGGGTCGTTGAGCGCGAGGATCGACACGCGCTGCACGCCGTCCTCGGCCATCGTCTGCGAGAGCGCCTGCGCCTGGAGGGTATCCGCCGGTGCGGTGCGGAAGTACTGCCCCTTGTCCTCGTAGCAGGTGAATTCGTCGGAGGTGTTGGCGGGCGAGAACATGACCGCACCCGCGTTGGCGACCTTGTCGATCACCTTCAACGACACCGAGGACGACGCGGCACCGATGATCACCTGCGTTCCGGCGCTGAGTTCGCGGTCGACGGTGGCGTTGGCCGTGTCTGTCGTGGTGTCTCCGGAGTCACCGGTGACCAGCTCGACGGGTTGATCGAGAACCCCGCCGGCGGCATTGATGTCCTTGATCGCGAGCTCCACGCCCGCCTCCATGGGCGGTCCGAGGAAGGCCAGGGAACCGGTCGCCGGAAGCAGGGTGCCGACCTTGAGTGCGGCCGTGCTCGCCGGGCCGGGGACAGCCTTGGGCGGGTTGCACGCCAGCTTCTGCGCGAGGCCGAGGCCCGGAGGTGCGGGGGTCGACTCGACGGCGGCACTCGACGACGCCTCGGAACCGCCGTCGGAACCCGAATCTGAACTGCTACAGCCCGCGATCACCAGCGTCGCCGCCGCGGTCACGACCACTGCCCCGCTCCTCAAAAAGCGTACGGACATCGATGCTCTCCTTGCGTCTGGCCTCTGCGTTCGGCGGTCGGCCGGTGCGTTCGGCGTTTGTCACGAAGGCGGCGCATCGCCGAAGGGCGAACCGCGCCTCGCAGGAGAAAAGCTAGCGCGATCTTGTTGCGGCTGCGTAAAGACAGTGAAACTGGTTTGCGCGCAGAGGCATTGCGTCGTCCAGGGGTTCTGGATCAGTCGCTGCCGAGCGTCTCGACGACAACCTGCGCAACGGCTTTCATGGTGGTCCGGCGGTCCATGGCCGCGCGCTGTATCCATTTGAAGGCCTCTGGTTCGGACAGAGCCTGCTTCTCCATCAGCAGGCCCTTGGCCCGCTCCACGAGCTTGCGGGTCTCCAGCCGCTCGTTCATGGTCGCGACCTCGCGCTCGAGCTGTTTGAGCTCCTGGTAGCGACTCACCGCCACCTCGATGGCCGGCACCAGATCGGCCTTCGTGAACGGCTTGACGAGATAGGCCATGGCGCCGGCGTCGCGCGCCTTGTCGATGAAGTCGCGCTGGCTGAACGCGGTCAGCATGACGACCGGGGCGAGTCGCTTCTCGGCGATCTCGGTCGCGGCATCGATACCGTCGCGCACCGGCATCTTGATGTCCATGATGACGAGGTCGGGCGACAGCGACTCGGTCAGTTCCACCGCGACCTGCCCGTTCGGCGCTTCCCCGACGACCTCGTACCCCTCTTCGCGGAGCATCTCGATCAGGTCCATCCGGATCAAGGAATCGTCCTCGGCCACCAGCACGCGGTGTGTTGTCGTGGTCTCACCGGCTGCGGTCGTCGCACTGTCGGTCACCGTCACCATCCCCTCCTCCACGTCGCTGACGCCACGTCTGTGTGCACGCAGAGTACCGGTTGGCAGGCCGCTCGGCCGATCATCTAGAGTTGGTTCCCGGCGCGGGCAACCCGCGCACTGGCCCCCGTAGCCCAATTGGCAGAGGCAACGGATTCAAAACCCGTCCAGTGTCAGTTCGAGTCTGACCGGGGGCACGTAGCTCACATGTTCAAAGGTGGTTTCCGGGTTCTCGTCCTTGCCATGCACAGATGACGCATGGCAGACGCATGACACCCGATCTCCCCGCCTCAGTCTTTTGCCTCTCCGACCGACAGGTAATCACCCTTCCCTGTTTCGCTTCGTCTCCGTCGGTGTAAACGCCGACTGGAAAACACCCGTATGGACCCGATTCCCGATTCAAACCCGGCGCGATTCATGTCGTCTAACGCCATGCTCATAGATTGTCCTCTCACTGATGAGCACTGGACTTACACAGACCATCTGACACCCCCGCCCTAGTGGTGTGTCTCGCAATTGTCTAGCTCGTTGTTCGGTAGGCTGGGTTGATGAGTGCACCGGCAGCGTGTTTGCG
>NZ_JAGRQM010000043.1:0-11823 GCF_018132775.1 Gordonia sp. SCSIO 19800
CACTGTACTTGCGTGGTGCTGCCATGCTCTCCATCCTTCACAGGTTCGAGAGCCTCCGACAGACCCGGGGCGGTTCAACTGTAGCCAGGACGGAAGGAAGAGAGCTGCACATTCGAGGGAGCTCGCCGCCCTCCCCTCCAATCCTGTGAGAACAGTGCTGCCGGTGACCGTTATGGTTCAGCCGCTGTGTACGAGCCTGATGCTGCAGCGCCGCGACTGGTGGGCGGGCAATCCGCTCGGCCTGACCCTCGCGGTCAAGCCGGTCCTTGCGGTGTTGTTTTCCTGTCGCTACTGAACCGGCAGTGGAAGGCCGAGCGTTTGCAGTTCCAGCCCTGTTGACCGTCGCAGCCTGACCGCTGGCGGTGGATCGCCGAACGTGGTCGCGTACCTCGCAGAGTTGGCGGCGCGCAGAACGGAGACGCGTGCGGCGTCAGTCTGACCGCGTGAAGTTGGCGAAGAAGTCATCGATTGTTGATACGTCGGCATAACGTCGAAAGTGAGCAACGTCGACCTTGACGAAAACACCGCTAGAGGTGAAGTACGTTTGCTCATCGAACGATCCGGCGGCCGCGATGTGCAGTAGGCGATCCGACTCGTGGTCAATCCAGGCAGTGAGACGTATGGGAGTGTGCAGCGGGACCGGCCGGCGGTATTCGACGGTCAGGGTGCGGGTCACCGCGGGGGTCCGCGCGATCCACAGGGTGAAACCCATGATGTCGTCGCAGGCGGCCGAGATCGCGCCACCGTGCGCCAACCCGGGCGCGCCGAGGTGTTTCTCGTCGAAGGTGTGATCGGCGTACACCCGCTCGCCGCTCCGGTAGACCTCAAGTTGAAGTCCGTGGGGGTTGCTGCTTCCGCAGCCCATGCACTGGGACGAGTGTGCCGGCAGTCTTGCTTCGGGGGTCATCTCTGATCGTTGTCCTTAACTCAGCCCGCCACCTACGCAACAGGGTGCGGGGGGATCGATGAGGTGTGGGAACCGGTCCCGAACACGGTCTGTGCTCACCACTATAGGTAATACTGCCAGTACCTGATACTGTCCATTACGCACACGCGAATGGAGTGGCGCACACCACGCGCACTAGGGGGGGAGATGGCCATCACCACCGGCACAGGCGTCAACCGTCTGCTAGACGGCGCTGCCACTTTTGGTAACACCGTCGGCTTGGCTGGTCAGGCCCTGCGGTGGGTAGCAGTAGACATTGCTACAGGACGATTTCCGTTTCGCGAAGCCGTATCGCAGACCTGGTTCGTCATCGTCGTGACAACTCTGCCGGCGATTCTCGTAGCTGTGCCATTCGGTGTCATCGTGTCAGTACAGGTGGGTAGCCTCACTCAGCAAGTTGGGGCCACGTCAATAGCTGGCGCCGCTGGTGGCCTCGGGATTATTCAACAGGGAGCGCCCATCGTTACCGCCCTCCTACTCGGGGGCGCGGCCGGATCAGCGATTGCCTCTGATTTGGGTGCTCGAACGATTCGCGAAGAAATTGCTGCCATGGAGACACTCGGACTCAATCCGATCAGGCGAGTCGTAGCGCCCCGGTTCGTATCTGTGTTGATCACCGCGCCGCTGCTCTGCATGCTAATCGTCTTCACCGGGCTGCTGGCGGGCTACGCCATCAGCGTCGACGTCCAAGGCATCACACCAGGCAGCTACGTCGCCTCGTTCGCTTCGTTCGCATCGATAACAGACATCGTTGTCGCTCTATGCAAATCGCTTGTGTTCGGACTTGTAGTGGTGACGATTGCTTGTCACCGCGGCCTGTCGACGAAAGGCGGCCCTAAAGGCGTCGCAACCTCAGTAAATGCCACCGTAGTACTGGGCGTCGTCGCATGCTTCGTGATCAATGTCTTTATCACGCAATTAACAACCATGTTCGTCCCCCAAACTATTGGATGAGAAACGCCTCGTGACCACCGTTCCCTCCCGGAGGTTCTCCGCCGCCACCCGCCCTGTCGAAGCCGTGATCGCGCCAGTTGTACACGTACCTGAACGCTTGGGGCACGTCGCGACCTTTGTGATCGCCGCGGTCCTCGGCATCCGCCATGTGATCACCACCTACCGACGCCAAACCCTGCTCTACATACAAGAATTCGCCTGGGGTAGAGGTGCAGTCTTGGTCGGTGGTGGAACGGCCATCGTCCTCGCCATCCTCGGCATCGCCGTCGGCGCCTCAATCGGTATCCAGGGTTACGCCTCTCTGGACCTCGTAGGGATGGGTTCACTGACGGGGTTCATCTCTTCCTATGCCAACACCCGAGAGCTTGCGCCAATGATCGCGGCGATCGGGTTCGCAGCACAAGCCGGCTGCCGGTTGACAGCTGAGATCGGCTCGATGCGCATTTCCGAGGAGATCGACGCTCTCGAGGCTATGGCGGTACGTCCTATTCCATTCGTCGTCAGCACTCGCGTAGTTGCGTCGATCACGACCGTGATTCCTTTGTACATCGTCGCGCTTATTCTCGGATTCGGGGCCGCCAAACTCGTCGTCACACAAGTTCACGGCCAATCCGGCGGCACTTACGATTTCTATTTCGACCAGTTCCTCAAACCTCAGGATCTTGCCTTCTCGCTTATCAAAGTTCTTGTATTTGTCATTTCTGTAGTGATTATCCATAGCTATCAGGGCTACTTCGCCACAGGCGGAGCTGAGGGGGTGGGTCGAGCGTCCGGTCGAGCGATCCGCACGAGCCTCATAGTCATCGTCGTGGAGGACATGATCTTGACCCTTCTGATGTGGGGATTCGATTCCGGCGTACGGATTTCAGGGTAGGGGGTTCAGTGGCTGTCTTTCATGATCCGTCCGGACGCGAGCCGTCGCACGGGAACCTGGCCCTTCGGGGGGTCGCCCTATTGATCCTCGGCGCGATAGCTGCCTACTTACTGATAAGTGACGCTAACGGCGACTTCAGCGATCACACGTCGTTGACCATCAACACCGACGCGATAGGCGACGGATTGAAGGGGGGATCGGATGTGAAGTACCTTGGGTTCACCGTGGGGGAGGTCTCGAGCATCGCGGTTCGAGACCGTGGCGCGGCGGTCAAAATCAACCTCACCGGTTCCGGTAACGACCTAGTTCTCCGGCAGGGCATGACGGTGAACTACACCTCGTCAAACGCATTGGGACCAACTGCACTGGAGATCGTAGATCCTGGACAAGGACCACCCATCGGTTCCGGCGGGAGTGTCTACGTGAGCAGGTTGCAATCTGAACAGACCTCGGTGTCAACGCTTGTTCGCAAGATCTCCACGCTGGTCGAGGCACTGGACCAGCCCTCATTTGAAGCGGTAGTGAGGTTCATCGTTGAGGACTCGCAGGCAATGGCTGATAGCGGAAGACTCGTTCTCCAGATTGCGCAACTCACGCGAGATGTCCAGAAACGGCCGGTCGGGGAGGACCTAGGAATTGCGGCTAACCTGTCCACCGGAGTCGCCGACTTCATGACGCCGTTTGTCCCTGGCGTCTTGAAGAACGTCGATATCGCTGACTTTTTCGCCACCCAACAAAACATCGACCGCACGAAGAGTAATCTCGGCGACACGGGAAAGGTTCTTTTCGGTGGGCTCGGCGGCCTGCTCGATAAGAATTACCCAGCCCTGAGTTCGCTGTTAGACGTCGGCCTTGACCTAGCGCGGCCCGTCGCCAGATCCGCCTCGGGGCTAGTTCGCACGGTGTACACGATCCCGCAGATCCTCGATGGCATCGACAAAGCCTTGCCGAAATTCAACGAACGGGTCCAGCTCCAGCTAGCACTGGTGGTCCAGACGTCGCCTGCCCTACAAGGCGCATTGAGAATGGGGGGTGCCACGCGATGACTCTGAGGTCGCTAACACCCACAATCATTAAAATCGTCGCTTTCATCGCTCTCATCGGAGTCCTTTCATATGTCATCATCGCGATTCTGCAGCCGACCAACGAAGGGTCACCCAGTTCGCAGCGTTCCGCGGTGTTTGCCGACGCTTCCGGACTCAAGCCCCGCGACGGGGTACGACTCGCTGGAGTGAAAGTGGGATATGTAACGGCTGTCGATCTCGAGGGCTCAACAGCGATCGTCCGTTTCCAACTGGATGACGGTGTCGCGATTACCCCCGCGACGACTGCCGCTGTGCGTTACCAAAATCTGCTGGGGCAGCGGTATGTGGAACTCATCAATGCCGGACAAGGCGCCGACCAGGACTCGATCACACAGGTGGCACTCGAGAAGACCGTCCCGTCCTTCGACGTATCGACACTATTCAACAGTTTCAAACCAGTATTCGATACATTGAATACTGCGGAAATCAACGAGCTTCAGTCGAACCTTCTACGGGTTGCCCAGGGAGACGGTCGAGGTATCGCACCAGTCATGAAGCAAGTCGCGAACATCACTGATTACGGGAACCAGCGTTCAGAGATCATCACCAATATTGTGACGAGCCTGGGGCAGGTGTCCGACCAGTTGATGGGGCGCTCCGCTGAACTGGTTGAGTTGATAGACAAATTGGGGTCAATCGTCGATGCGTTCAGCCGCGTGAGCGATCGACTGCGGGCCTCGCTGCGAGAGGTCAACCGTTCGATGGCAAAGACTGTACTCGCCGGTGAGCAGATCGAGTCGACCTACGACACCAGCTTCGCGGCTATCTTTCAGAGATTAGTGCGGGAGCCAGGGGATACAGAAGGCCTACTGAATGGTGCCGTTCTCCTGAAGCCGCTCCTGGACGCCCTGGCCGCAACATCCAACGCGACTCCCCCGCCCTCGGCGGCAGGGTGTGCCCGAGGGGTGCTCGACCTACCGAGAACAGTGCAGATCGCCCTGATGGGTCAACGACTGGTGGTGTGCCAGTGACCCGTTTCTTCGGCAAGCGTCCGCATCACCGCCCGCAGCGTCGGCGGGACCTCATCCTGGCGGGGGTCGTAACGATGGTCACGGTGGCCGGTCTCGTCGCCGCCGGAGCTGTGTATATCTCGCCGCCCGGACAAACTATCTACAGCGCGGAGTTAGTCAATACCGGCGGATTGGAAGCTGGCGACCAGGTACGTATCGCCGGGATCAGGAAAGGCAAGGTAGCGTCGGTCGACCTGACCGGAACGTTCATCACCGTGCGGTTCCGGCTGGATGACTCGATTGCCGTTCGGTCGGACGCGACGGCGAACGTCCGTCTCCTCACCCCTATCGGTGGACGTGTATTGGACCTCGACCCAGGTTCAGGCCCGTCGGCCATTGACGGCGCGATCCCACTGGTGCAGACAGGCAGCACCTATGATATTTCCAGCACCCTGGAGACATCTACACCGGTGTTCCGTGACGTGCGTGGTGTTGATCTACGGCGCACGGCGGCGTTGCTACAGGATGCCTTTTCCGACGGAAACACCAATATCCCTGATGCCCTGCAAAACGCGAGCAGCCTGATGGACTTGCTGGAGCGTCAGTACGCACAACTCGACAAGACGGTGGCTTTGTCCGACGAGTATGTCGCTGCCCTCGCAAACCGCAAGCAGGTACTCGTGGACTTCCTACGCCAGCTCAGCTTCCTTGCCCGCACCCTTGGACCAGACATCGCCAACGTCCAGAGCGGGTTCGATTATCTACGTCGTCTTTTTAAGTTGCTGACCCGGCCGCTTGTCGCGTACCGCGACGGTATAGAACCATCGGTACAGCAGTTTAAGATCCTTCTAAACAAGGTGTCGGCCCAGATGCCCGCCTACCAAGACGCGCTGGCCCAGGTCGATCAGATCACCAGAAGACTGAGCATTCTCCTCAATGCTCCGCAGGTCGGACCTGCGAGTCCTGAACCGACCGTCCGCGTCTGTATCCCGATTGGTGATAACAAATGTTGACGGAGCGGATGCGTCGGCATCTGATCCCGATCGCCACCATTGTCACACTGGCAGTAGTGATCGGCGGCGTCGGAATCGACTATGCGACAGCCGACGACGACACGCGATCACTATGTGCGGAGTTTTCTGACGCATCAGGTCTGTACGAAGGCAATTCCGTCGCGATGCTCGGCAAGAAGGTGGGCAGGGTCGTAGGCATTCACGAGGAGGGACAGAAAGGTGTGCGTGTCGATATGCGGATCGACAAGACCGTGCCGCTTCCCGCAGATGTGGGTGCGACCCTGGTGTCCACCTCGATTGTCACCGAAAGACAAATCGAGTTCACCCATCCCTATCGTGGCGGAGAATATTACAAGTCGGCTGAGTGTATCCCACTGGAAAAGACCAGGACTCCACTGGGGATTAGTCAAACGCTCGACGCGATCAGCACTCTTTCAGACGAACTCGTCAAGGACGACGGACGTAACACGGATGCGATTCTTCAGGCACTTACACTCGTCTCGAAAAACATGGAAGGGACCCAGGGTGATATATCCGGCATTCTCCAGGACTCGGCCACGCTAATCAACGATCCGACCCGGCGTGATAGCCAGATACGCAGGATTGTAGCCAATCTCGCCACCTTAACCGGTGTTGCCACCGAAAACAGTACTGAGGTGACCCAGCTATTCGACAACTTCGTAGGCGCAATTGAGGTGATTGTTGCTTTCGGTCAAACATTCGGCGCCGCAACAGAGTACGCAGGCACCTTCGTCCCTATCCTGTCGCGCCTATCGTCTGACTTCGGGCCACCTATTTTCTCACTTGGAGATGCTGCGGTTCCCCTCCTCTCGCAAGCGGGCAAGCAAGAAAACATACTTGCGTCCGTCGCCGCTCGAACAGCTGACCTCATCGTTGAGCATCCAGATGCGAAGTCGATCCTGCGGGCATTCGCAATATCTGTACCACTGCAGGCCCTCAAGAACGCGTGCGCTCCTCCTTCCGTCAAGGACGTTTGCGCGACGGGTAACGAAGCGGCGACGATCGCCAACTTGATCGGAGGGCAACCTCGATGATGATCTACGGCTACCTTCGTCGTGTCACGGCCGCGATCGTGACGCTGTTCGTAGCGACTATCGCCCTCGCCGCCTGCAGCATCAGTGCTGACAACCCGCCGACCATCGGTGGATCATCCGCCCGAGACGGCTACGACATCGAGATCGAGTTCACGAGTGCTCTGAACTTGCCTGCCCGTGCCAAAGTCCTCTCTCGAGGGATTGACGTCGGTGCCGTCACCAGCGTCGCTTACGACGGAGGCCACGCGCTGGTTGCTGCCCGAATTGATAAAGACGCCCAGCTGCCGGAAGATTCGCGCGCGGAACTCCGCCAAGACACTCTCCTGGGCGAGATTTATGTGGCCATCCTTCCCCCTGCACAGCAGTCCACCCAAGGCTTGCTGCGCGCGGGATCGGTAATACCTCTCTCACGCACCGAACCGGCTGCCAACGTCGAGGACGTGATGCGGGGTATGGCTAACGTATTGGGCGGGGGTGAACTCGATAAAATCCATACCGCGATATCGACGCTGAACTCGACTTTTCCGAGTGACCCCGCCCAGTTCGATGCGCTCTACCGCACGACCTTGCGCACCGTGTCTGAGGTGTCTGCCAACACCGACAAACTCGACGTAATCCTGCAGTCAGCCGATCGCACACTCAAAGTGATCCTGGCCGACCCGTCAGGTACAGACCGAATGTTGACCAAGGGGGGAGTGAACTTTTATGGTCTGGGCTACTCGCTAATTGACGTAGCGCTACTCATCGCTAATCTGCGCGACTTCGCGGTATCCGCAGGCCGTATCGTCGACCCTGAGTATTCCCGCATCAAGGAAACGGTGGGCGCGATCGCGCCAGTGGTCGCGTCCATCGCGTACTCGGACATCTACTCCAAGGATGTTTCCGACAAGGCGGCTCGTGTAATACGCGAAAGGCTCATCCCATTCGTCAGCTCGCCAGATATCAACGTCTCCGATGTGTCTATCGATGGCCGAGAACTGGCGCGGCGTGATGCCGAGTCGTTCATAACCGTCTTGCGAGCGATCGGAATGATGCCATGATCCGCAGCACCCTCGTATCGCTGGTTGCCCTTGTCCTCGTTCTCCTCGTCGGAGCGACATACTTGATCATCGACGTGGCACGGGTAAACCCGTTCCGCACCGACTACGCGATCTCGGCCATACTCGAGAGCTCGGGCGGCCTTCTAGACACATCACCGGTAATGTTAGAGGGGGTGCCGGTGGGAAAAGTGACATCTATTCGCGTCACAGGTAATCAGCTCGCCGTCGACATGTCCATCGACTCCGACTATAAGATTCCTCGCGGCAGTGTCATGACGATTCAGAACCTCTCGGTCGCGGGAGAACAATACATCAATTTCATCCCACCGGGCACAACCACCAGTGAGTACTTGCGTAGTGGGGACCTAGTGCCCGCCGGCGCCATCCGCGTGTCGCAATCCGTTCCCCAGGTGCTCCCGAAAATGTCGGCAGTGGCGGACGCGCTCGATCCAGCATCGATTCAGTCCATCAACGAAACGATCTCGGCGGCAGTCGACGGCCGGCAAAAGGACCTCGACACGATCGGAGACATGATGCACCGCCTCGTGGACTTCGTCGGTGACGACGGTGCCGTCCGTACCACTGCGGACAATGCCGAGTTCCTCCTGGGCCTTATGTCGAACGTGGGCGGTGTGCTCAGCACCGCGTCGGTCCGGACCCCGGATGCCGTCGACGGTTTGGCGAGGATCCAACGTGCGTTCATCGTTTTCACTTCTACGTCCTACGACAAATGGCCACCGATCCTGAAGCTAGTGGAAAAGCTCAGCGGCTACATCCAGATACTCCAGCCCGATATTGTCGCCATTACCCGCGCGGTGAAGCCGGCGACGGCGAAAGTCGCAGACACATACATCGACTTCGGATCGATCGGTGATCTTCTGGCTCGAACATTCCCAGCGTCACATCGGGGGCAGGCGCAGATTCCGATCGCCGTCACGCCATCACCTCGCTGACGCCCGATGGATACCTCCTACACCAGCATTCACAGAAGGCAGCAAATGACGGCACAAGACAACGGACCAGAATCCAAGGACAGCAGCGCTGAGGATAAGCTGACTGCGGCTTCCGACAAAGCAGATCGCAGCGACGCCACTGGTGCTACAGAATCTGCGACGTCCCAAGACGGTCCCGCCCCGGACGAGGCAAGCCCCCCGACGTCCGATGCCAGGCACCGATGGAGATCAGCACGCGTCCAGGCGGTGGCCGCCGGCGCTTTCGTGGTGGCACTCGCGGTGCTGGCCGGCCTCTTTGCTTACCTCTACATTGACATGAGGGAAGCAAAGACGTCCGCGGAGAACGCTGCCACACAACGAGCGCAGGCAGCGCAGGCAGCATCGGACTACACCACAAAGTCGCTCACCTACAGCTACCAAAACACCGGCGCATTCTTTACCGAAGTGAAAGAGAATGCCAGCGATGCGTTGGTCAAGCGATACGACGATGTCGAACCCACCCTGACCCAAATCATGGAACAGGCCAAGGTCCAAGCGTCGGGACGCGTACTGGCGACCAGTGTCACCGGCAGCGCCAGCGAGAACCGGGGGGAATACACGGTGCTGGTCTTCGCCACCCAGAAGACCCAGAATGTTCAGAACCCTCAGCCGAGCGAACTCCCCACACTGTTGAAAGTAGTCGTGCTGAAGACCGAGAACGGCTGGCAGATCCAGGATTACGGACCTGCCGAATGATCCAGCGTCCGCCGCGAAAGGAGAATTTGATGAAAAGCACCATGCAGGAGGTGCCGATGACAGTGTCATCGATACTGCGTCACGTCGCAACCAATCATACTGATAGGCAGGTGATTACTTATTCCGCGAGCGACTCTGCCCGGTACGCAACCTACGGCGATCTCGAAGAGCGATGCGCACGTCTGGCGAATGCTCTGCGCCGGGTCGGCGTGGTCGGCGACGACCGCGTGGCAACCATGCTGTGGAACAACCAGGAGCACCTCGAAGCGTACGCTGCGGTACCCGCGATGGGCGCGGTGCTGCATACGCTGAACATCCGGTTGTCACCGGCTCAGCTGCAGTTCATCGCGAACCACGCCGAAGACAAGGTCATCATTGTGGACGGGTCGCTGGTGCCGTTGTTGGCGGCGGTCTTACCGGGCTTGGCGACGGTTCGGGTTGTGTTCGTTACCGGCGACGGCGACACCTCCCCGCTCGACGGCCACGGCGTGACCGTGATGCGATACCATGACGCGCTCGCAGCAGAATCACCAATGTTCTCTTGGGTCGATCCCGACGAGCGGTCGGCTGCGGGTATGTGTTACACGAGCGGCACTACAGGCGATCCCAAGGGGGTCGTCTACAGTCATCGCTCGGTGTTTCTGCACTCCATTGCAGCGTGTACTGGTAACGCTCTGGCGATCGCAGAAGCCGATCGTGTACTTCCCGTCGTGCCGATGTTTCATGCCAGCGCCTGGGGTCTGCCCTACGCGTCGCTGATGGCCGGCGCGGACTTGCTCATGCCTGATCGATACCTTCAAGCGGCGCCGCTCGCCGACTTGATCCAACAGCATCGCCCCACGAAGGCAGGAGCAGTACCGACAATCTGGAACGATCTTCTTCAGTACGGTATCGCGAATCCGGGTGTCGACTTGTCATCAATCGACCTTGTCGCCTGTGGTGGAGCTCCTGTCCCGCAGTCGTTGATCGAAGGGTTTGCGGACCGCTTCGGCGTACAGATTATCCAGGCGTGGGGCATGACTGAGACGTCCCCGCTTGCAGCGGTAAGTCGGCCTCCCGCCGGGATCAGCCCCACAAAGGAAATGTCGTACCGCAAGCGACAGGGACGGGCAATTTGCGGGGTGGAGATGCGCCTCATCGACGAGGGCGGCCTGCCGGTTCCCCGTGACGACAAGTCCGTCGGCGAACTCGAAGTGCGGGGTCCGTGGGTCACAGGCAGCTACTACCGGCTCGAGGACGCCGAGAGGTTTCGGGATGGCTGGTTGCGGACCGGAGACGTGGGACACATCAGCCCGGACGGGTACCTGACGCTGACCGACAGGTCCAAGGACGTCATCAAGTCAGGGGGCGAATGGATCTCGTCAGTGGAGCTCGAGAACTGGATCATGTCGCACCCAGATGTCGCCGAGGCCGCGGTTGTCGCGATGCCCGACCCCCGGTGGCAGGAAACAGCTCTCGCCGTGGTGGTTCCGGTACCGGGTCGCAAGGTGTCGGCTGACACGCTTCACGAGTGGTGCCTAAGAAATTGCCCGGAGGAGATCCCACACTGGTGGATCCCGAAGAACTGGACGTTCGTGGAGCAGGTACCGCGTACGAGCGTGGGCAAGTTCGATAAGAAGGTGTTACGCGCGAAGCATGAGCAGGGCGAGCTGCCGGTTGTATCGAATTAGCGCCGCTATAGGGCGCAAGTGTGCCCACCGAACGTCGTCAGCGTTCGGTGGGCACACTTCTATAGAAGCAATGCATTTGCCGATGGGGACTGCTGCACGGATAGGTGACAGTTTGGGTGTCATGCCGCGGCAGCGGCGGTGTTGATCATTGCTTCGAACTCGACAGGCGTCAACCGACCGAGGCGGGCTTGCCGGCGCCGGCGGCGGTAGGTCCGTTCGATCCAGGTGACGATCGCGATCCGAAGCTGCTCGCGGGTGTCCCAGCGTTGGCGGTCGAGCACGTTGCGTTGCAGGAGTGCGAAGAAACTCTCCATCGCTGCGTTGTCCCCGCACGCTCCGACTTTGCCCATCGACCCCGTGAGTCCATGAGTGTTCAAGGCGTGTACGAATTTTCGCGATCGGAATTGGGCGCGTTCAATCGGTCGATGCAACACTGGGTTGTTGTAGCGAGTGTAGTTGTTCGCCAAAGATTTCGGCGGGAGTTTTCCATCCAAGGACTTTTCTAGGACGGTTGTTGAGGGTGTAGGCGATGGCCTCGAGGTCCTCAG
>NZ_JAGRQM010000044.1:0-10453 GCF_018132775.1 Gordonia sp. SCSIO 19800
CTGAGGACCTCGAGGCCATCGCCTACACCCTCAACAACCGTCCTAGAAAAGTCCTTGGATGGAAAACTCCCGCCGAAGTCTTTGGCGAACAACTACACTCGCTACAACAACCCAGTGTTGCATCGACCGATTGAACGCGCCCAATACCGAGCCATCCGCTACACCGAACGACTGGCCGAAGCCGAAGCGGTGACATCTGTTGGCTCCAAAGGGGATTCATACGACAACGCGATGGCTGAGGCGTTCAACTCGCTGTTCAAAGCCGAATGCATCCGTAACCCCGTGATGCGCCCGCGAGGCGGCTGGGCAGGTGTGGGCGAGGTCGAGATCGCCGTCGCTGAGTACGTCGAATGGTTCAACCACCGCCGCCTGCACGGCGAGATCGGACACGTCCCACCCGTCGAGTACGAGAGCGCCTACTGGTCGACCCACACCGTCACCAGCTACCGTGAGAACCCGGTCCCCGCAAACGCTGGAACCAACTAACCGAGCCTCCAGCAAACCCGGGGCGATTCAGTCTTCGCAGTAATCCGCGAGATTGCCAAGGTCGACGGCTCGCTTGGCCACCTCTACGGATACCACCTCGTGTGTGCAGCCTTCATCGAACTCCTCGGCTCGCCGGAGCAGCGCGACGCCACTTACCGCCGCGTGGCGCAGGGTTCCTGGACGGGGAACGCGTTGAGCGAGAACAACAGTCACATTCTCGACTGGAAGGTGCGTGCAACCCCACGCGACGACGGTGGTTACGTGCTGAACGGGACCAAGCATTTCTGTAGCGGGGCGCTCGGATCCGATCTGCTTCTGGTGTTTGGCGTGGCGCAGGATGATGACTCACCCGAGCGGTCGGGAATTATCACAGCGGTCATACCCACCGACCGAGGGGGAGTGCGTCCCAACAATGACTGGAAAGCCCTGGGGATGCGGCGGACCGACAGCGGTACAACGGACTTCAAAGATGTTCAAGTGCTTCCGCACGAGGTGTTGGGGGCTCCGAACAGCGTGATCACCGACTTTTTCGGCTATAGGCGCGCCAGCCTATTCGGCCCGTTGGTGCAACTGATCTTCTCGCACGTCTACATAGGAATTGCCGCCGAAGCGCTGGACTCCGCTCGCGAATACACGCTGGAGCACGCACGGCCATGGACCCCTGCGGGGGTTTCTGAGGCCACGCAGGATCCATACGTAGTTCGGACCTTTGGAGAGCTTGCGATTAAACTACAAGGCGCTGACGCGGCGGCCCGCGATGCGTCGCACGCGGTGCAGCGGATCTGGGAGAAGGGTGATGCTTTGGCACCCGCCGATCGGGCCTCGCTGATGGTTCAGGTGTCGGGGGTGAAGGTCTTGGCCACCGAGGCGGGTCTGTCTATAGGCAGCCGGATCTTCGAGGTCATCGGGGCGCGTGGGACACACCCGCGTTTGGGGCTGGACCGGTTCTGGCGCAACATCCGGACGCACAGCCTGCATGACCCGGTGGCCTACAAGATTGCCGACGTCGGCCAGTACTTCTAGAACGACCGTGATCCCGTCCCAGGCTTTACATCCTGACAAGTTCGACAACACACATCGGCGATCCCCCCACCAGGTCGCGGGCGGAAGCGACATCGGCGGTGGTGCCACGAAGTTCCTGGACAAGCTCGTCGTAGCGTGCACGCACCGTCGGGGTGAGGCCGCCACGGTTCTCCATGGCGATAAACGCCGTTGTCTTGGCGCCTTTCTCCCCGAACGCCGTGCCCATCCGGTCGAATGACTGAAACGACGGCACTCCCGCAGGGATCGGGTCGACCGACTGCTGCCGCACGACTGTCTCCAGCTGCGGGAACGCTCGTGACCGCCTCGACGGTGACAGCCTCCACTCCCCCGCTGCGCAGCAACACCGCCGTGGCGTCGAGCAGACGGTCCGGGAACGAACCCGCCGCGGATCGACGTCGTCGAGGCCATTGATGCTCACCGCCACCAGGTCTCCTCACGCTGTTGGTCCAGCGTGGATGTGGCATTCTACCAACGATACCGTTGGTAGTGGTCTGCTACCGGCACGAGCATCGATTCGAGGACTGTGATGTCAGCACCCACCAAACTGCCCGCACACTCCCCATCGTGCATGGGCTGCGGGCCGGAGAATGCCAGCGGCCTGCAGCTCGAGGTGTACCGCGACGGCGACCGCGTTTTTGCCGATCACTCTTTCACCACCAAGCATTCCGGTGGACCAGGTTTGGCGCACGGAGGCGCTATCTCGGCCGCGTGCGACGACATCATGGGATTCACGCTGTGGATCGCCGGCACCCCGGCCGTCACGCGCACGTTGACCGTCAAGTACCGCCGACCGGTACCCCTCCACGTACCAGTACGTCTTACGGCGTGCATCGACGAGGACGCCGATCACATCCTGCACATCGGGGCGAGCGGGACTGTGGACGGCGAGACCTACTTTTCCGCCACCGGCGAGTTCGTGAAAGTCGATCTCATGCACTTCGCGCGCTACGCCGACACCTCCACGGTAGACAGCTTTTTCGTCAATCTTCTTCGCGCGGACTGACCTGCTCAGATGCCCGGCGCTGCCTGCCGATTCGCCGGTGCGCGGCGAAACCGCGTCGGGGAGCATCCGACCCACCGTGTGAACGCATGAGAGAAGCTGGCGGCGTCGGAGTACCCCAGTTCTGCGGCTATCTCGCCGACACCGATGCCCGGATCCAGCAGTCGCGCGGTGGCCCGTTCTTGGACGAACTGCTGCCGCAGGCGACGCAGGGTGGTGCCCTCGGCGTTCAGGCGTCGCTTGAGTGTGCTCACCGATATCGACAGCTCCGCCGCGATACGAGCACCGTCAGCGCGGGCAGGGTCGGCATCGAACTGTGCGCGGACCAGCTGCGTGTAGGAACTGGGCCTACGCTGTTCGTAGACGCGTCGAAGCTCGGCAATACCGATCCGGTAGGCCACGGGGTCGGAGAAACGGCACACGTCGTAGAGCACGGCAGCCGGTATGTGCACGAACGCCGCGGGCGCGTTGAAAACGATCCGATGGCCGATCTCACCCACGGCGATCAGGTCTGCCGGCGCCTGGCATGTCAGATGAAGCTCCACGGAGGGGACGGCACCGGCGAGCATGTCCACCAACCGCAGGACAGCCAGACCACCGTAGGTGACGGCGAAACAATCGGTGCCGGCGCTGTCGGTGCGCCCGGCCAGAGCGATCGTCAGTCCAGAATCTCCGTGCTGGAACTCGGTGCTCAGCGCGGTCGATATCAGGGGCAAGAACTGAAGCAGTTGAACAACTTCGACGACGGAACCCGCACTGACCAGCGGCAAACTGATGGGGCCGAACGAGGTGAGCTGAGCGTGCTCGGCGAACGCTACGCCCAACCGGAATCCCTGCTGGGAATCCATCGCCGGATACACCTCGTGAAACCACCGGACAGGCACTTGGCCCTGTCGCGCAATGACGACCGCGAGATCGACGCCCTCGCGGGCCATGATGCGTTCGAACGCTCGGGTCTCCGCCGCGCCCAAGGCGCCGCTGTCGAGGAGCTGGGCGAACGCCAGCGGCGGCATCCCCGACTCGACAAGGCTCATATGAGCCAAGTTAACAAGACATCGCGACGTCCGAACCTGGATCGACCACATTCGCCGCGCGCACACTCATCTCTACGACCCAGGAACAAGGAGGTGGCCATGGCCACGATCACCTACGTGACCCACGACGGCGAGGACTACCCCGCGCCGGTGATGCCCGGCAGGTCACTGATGCAGACCGCGGTCGACCAGGCGATACCGGGCATTGATGGCGACTGTGGCGGTGAGGCGGCATGCGGAACCTGCCACGTCGTCGTCGACAGCGCGTGGATCGACACCGTCGGCCACAGCACAGACGTCGAAGAAGGCATGTTGAGCATGCACCCCGAGCGTGAGGCCAACTCGCGGCTGTCGTGTCAGATGACCGCGCGCGAAGAGTGGGACGGGTTGACCGTTCACCTCCCCGAGTTCCAGTTGTGAAGTGAGAGAATGAGAGCGACTTTCAGATGAGCATTACCACCGCGATCGCCGAGAAGGCGCAGTCCATGATCCCGATCGATCTGCAGATCCGTGGCGCTCACGTCTATGACAAGACCCGCCGGATCGTCACCCGAACCGACGGCAAGAAAATCTTCACCGAGACCCCCATCCCGCCGGTCGAGGACGTCGAACTCACTGACATCGATCTGAGCAACCCATTTCTCTACCGACAGGGCATGTGGCGGTCCTACTTCGAGCGTGTGCGCAATGAGGCGCCCGTTCACTTCCAGCCCCGCAGTCCCTTCGGGCCGTTCTGGTCGGTCACTCGACATGCCGACATCATCGCTGTCGACAAAAACCATGAAGCGTTCTCCGCCGAACCGTTCATCATCATCGGTCGGCCCCCGCGTTTCATGGATATCGCGATGTTCATCGCCATGGACCCGCCGCGGCACGACAAGCAGCGCGCCGCCGTCCAGGGAGTCGTCGCACCGAAGAACCTGCGCGAGATGGAGGGCCTCATCCGGTCTCGCGTCCGGGAAGTCGTCGAGGAGCTACCGCTCGACGAACCGTTCGACTGGGTCCAGACCGTGTCGGTCGAACTGACCGCGCGGATGCTCGCGACATTGCTCGACTACCCCTACGAGCAGCGCCACAAACTCGTCCAGTGGTCGGATTTGGCCACGTCGATGGAGCAGGCCAACGGCGGACCATCGGACAACGACAAAGTTTTCCGCGAGATGGTCGCGATGGCACAGGGCTTGAGTGCGCTGTGGCGAGACAAGGCCGCGCGGACCGCGGCAGGCGAGGAGACCGGATTCGACCTCATCACCATGCTGCAGAGCAACGAGGACACCAAGAACCTTCTCGACAATAGCCCGATGGAGTTCCTCGGGAACCTCGTGCTGCTGATCGTCGGCGGCAACGACACCACCCGCAACTCGATGAGCGGCGGAGTGCTGGCTCTCAACGAGTTTCCCGAGCAGTTCGAGAAACTCAAAGCCAATCCGGATCTGATTCCCAATGCGGTGTCGGAGATTATCCGGTGGCAAACCCCGCTGGCATACATGCGTCGGGTCGCCAAGAAGGACGTGATGCTCAACGGTCAGTTCATCCGCGCAGGTGACAAAGTCGTCATGTGGTATGCCTCCGGCAACCGCGACGAGCGAGTGTTCGACCGCCCGGACGAGCTCATCATCGATCGGTCCAACGCTCGCAACCACATCGCGTTCGGTTTCGGTGTGCACCGTTGCATGGGAAACCGTTTGGCCGAATTGCAGTTGCGCATTCTCTGGGAAGAACTTCTCGAGCGCTTCGACGACATCGAGGTGGTCGGTGATCCGGAGTACGTGCAGTCCAACTTCGTTCGTGGGATCAGCAAGATGATGGTCCGTCTGACTCCCAAGCCGGAGACGTGAGTACTGATCGGGTCGTGATCGTCGGCGCAAGCCACGCGGGCGCACAGCTGGCGGCCAATTTGCGCAAGGAGAAGTGGGCTGGGGCCATCCTGCTGATCGGCGACGAGGGCCGCCTGCCGTATCAGCGGCCGCCGCTGTCCAAGGCATACCTGGCTGGCGATTGCCATCTCGACGATGTCGCGATTCGGAGCCGCCAGTTCTACGACAAGCAACGGATCGAGCTCGTCGACGGGACCGTGACCTCGATCGACCGTGCCGAACGAACCGTCACTCTTGGCAACAACGACGCGGTGTCCTACTCGAAGTTGGCCCTGTGCACCGGCGCTCGAGCTCGCGCACTGCCGGTCCCCGGCGCCGACCTGCCGGGCGTGCACTATCTGCGCACCGCCACCGATGTCGAGGCCATCCGCGCCGCCGCGGTCCCGGGTTCGCGGGTCGTCATTGTCGGCGGCGGGTACATCGGCCTGGAGACAGCGGCCTCGCTTCGAACCCTGGGTGTCGAGGTCACCGTCCTGGAGGCGGCAGGACGCGTACTCGAACGTGTCACGGCGCCCGTCGTGTCGGAATTCTTCGATCGAATTCACCGCGAGAAGGGTGTCGAGGTACGGACCGACGCAATGGTCGAAGGGTTCCGCGGCGACGAACGAGTCGACGGCGTTGTCCTGTCCGGGGGGGAGACGCTGGCCGCTGACCTGGTCATCGTCGGCGTCGGCGTCATTCCGAACACGGAGCTCGCAGCAGCTGCGGGCATCGACGTCGAAAACGGCATCCTCGTCGACGACCGCGCTCGTACCAGCGATCCTGACATCGTCGCAGCCGGCGACTGCGCCAACCACCGAATCGAGCGGTACGGGCGACGTGTTCGTCTCGAGTGCGTGTCCGCAACAACCGAGCACGCCAAGATCGCGGCGGCCACAATCTGCGACAACACAACCGGTCGCGCCGCACTGCCATGGTTCTGGTCCGACCAATACGACCTCAAACTCCAGATCGCCGGGCTCAACACCGGATACGACGAGGTGCTGGTCAGCGGCAACCCCGCCCATGGCCGCGACTTCACCTGCTACTACTTAACCGCCGGAGAACTGATTGCAGCTGACTGCGTCAACAGACCCGCTGACTTCGTGACCGCCAAGCGCGCCATTGCACAACGAGCGCCGATCGTCAGGTCCGAATTGATCGGAGCGGCCCCATGACCACATCACCGACAAATGCGGTCAGCCCGGCGGCGCTGACGGGTTCACGCTTCCTCGACATCGAGCACGCCACCGTCGCAACCTTCACACGCGAAGCCGTCGGCAACGCGACCACCGACAAAGACAAAGCCGGCCGCCTGTTCACCGCGGTGCGCGACGCCATCCGCTACGACCCGTACACCGTCTCCAACGACCCAGAGCACTACCGGGCCAGCCATGTAATCGAATCCGGGCGTGGATACTGCGTCCCCAAGGCCGTCGTGCTTACCGCCGCATTCCGCGCCGCCGGGATCCCAGCGCGGCTAGGCTTCGCCGACGTCCGTAATCACCTCCAAACGGGCGCCCTACGTGAGCTGATGGGAACCGACGTCTTCGTCTATCACGGGTACAGCCACGTCTACATAGACGGACGGTGGCTCAAGGCGACACCCGCGTTCAACTCGGAACTGTGCGCGCGGTTCGGAGTCGCCCCGATCGACTTCACCGGCGACAGCGACGCGTTGCTCCACGCTCACTCCGCGGACGGCTCAACACACATGGAGTACGTCCGCGAAAGAGGTGTGTACAACGACCTGCCTCTCGACAACATCCTGGTGGCTCTCAAAGAGGCCTATGGCCCTCTTATACTCACGCAGCGTGCGACGTCACTAGATGCATTCCACGCCTAACCCGGTCTGCCTCAGTCGTCGGCCCGGCAATCGACAATTTTCGTACCGCCTCAACACAGGAGGATCGTGTCAGTGTCCGGCCCCTCGATGATCGACCCCTACCCGCACCGAATGGGTGGCCACTGTGGGTCCGGTGCGATGCGAGACCTCATGGAGTGGACCGGGCTCGGTTACGACGGCCCACCCGACGAGGGCCTCGTCTTTGCCCTCGGCGGAGCCCTCTCCCTCACCTACATTCGATCAAAAGCGCTGATGCCACCCGTGTACTTAGTCGGACGAGGACCTGATTTTGAGATCGACCTCCCCCGCCGTCTGGGCGGCACCGTCGAGGTGCTTGCCACAGACGACCCGGCCGAGGGTTGGGAGAACCTTCGTGGCGAGATCGATCAGGGACGCCCTGCACTGGTCTGGGCGGAGATCGCAGAACTCCCCTACCTGCGGGTCCAGTTGCGCATGAGCCGCCACGACATCGTTGTAGTCGGCTACGACGAGACGCAAGGCGTCGCGTACATCGCCGACAACGATCGCGAAGACCTTCAACGCGTCCCACTGGACGCACTCGCACGCGCGCGCCGCTCGACCTCCTTCCCGGAGCCAACCCGACACACGCTGTTTCGTATCAATTGGCCACAGACGCCACCTTCGATTCTCGAGGTGGCCGCACAGGCATTCGCACAATCCGCAGCGAGCCTGAGCACCCCAGGCGCATCGACGATCGCCGGGCCCGCAGAACACGGGTCACACGGCCTCGACGCTGCCAGCGCGCTCGCATCCGACGTCTGCAGCTGGGGAGCCCTGTCGACCGACGACCTCGAGATGCATTTATTCAGCCTCGGCGCCTTCATCGAGAAAGCGGGGACCGGCGGCGGCCTGTTCCGCCGACTGCTGGCACAGGGCTGCGACGAAATCGCGCGCCTCACCGGCGATCACGCCACCGCCATCCTTGCAGCCAACGCCCACCATGCGGCGACATCCTGGACTGCAGTCGCACGCGCAGCAGTACAGAAGGATCACGCCTCATCCGAGCGGCTCCGATCCGTCACAACCCTCGCGGCGGCTCTACCCGAGGCGGAAACGACCCTGGAGGCGTCACTACGAAAGGCCGCAGCATCCTTGTCAGGCTAACCGGCCTGTCGCGGCAAGTCCGCGAGGAGGACGCTAAGCAGGGCCGCCGCGTTCACACAAACGCACGCAGGAGCATTACCATCAGCAGGACGCCGGTTCCCGCTGACCCGGGTCCTGTGACATCGACAGGAGGCAACCGGGAAGCCTGCAGTTCTTCTCGCAGCGTCACGTATCCTGGCCTTCGACCACGCCACCGTGCAGGCGTCCACCCGTGATGCTACCGGCGACGCGGACAACGATCGAGACATGGCGCGGAGCCACTTTGCCGCGGTGCGAAACCAGATCCGCTACGACCCCTACACAGCAGCCCGCATCCTCCTCGAAGTCGGCGACGGTTCAGCATTCGCCACCGCAGGCCACCTGGCCGCCTACGCCGGCATCGCACCAGTCACCCACCGATCCGGCACCTCCATCCGTGGCGAGCACCCCGCCCGATTCGGAAACCGCAAACTCAAACGAGCCTTCTTCCTCTCCGCGTTCGCCGCACTGCACGACCCCACCAGCCGCGCCTACTACGACCGCAAACGCGCCGAAGGAAAGAAACACAACGCCGCCCTCATCTGCCTGGCACGCCGACGATGCGACGTCCTCTACGCGATGCTCAAGCACAGCGAGCCCTACCGAACCCCAATCGCTTCAGCTGCTTGACAAACCCATAGGGACACCCCCCGTTCTGGACGACCCCCACCCAGCGTCTCACGCACGCTCACCACGAGCTCGGCGGGAATCGGGCCCCGACGGGTCTGTCCGATATTCGGTGTAAGCGGCGGTTTTCCGATTGCTCGGCGGGTCAGCGTTCTTCGGCTGCGGGCATACGATCGGCGAACGTGATGGCCGGGGCGTTGAGCGCTGGCTTCCAGCGTACGGCCCACTTCGTCTGACCGGTACCCTTCGGGTCCAGCGACCGGGTGACCAGGTAGAGCGTTTTGAGTGCGGACTGCTCGTTCGGGAAGTGTCCTCGAGCGCGCACCGCACGCCGGTAGCGGGCGTTGAGACTTTCGATCGCGTTGGTGGAGCACAACACTCGCCGTATCTCGACGTCGTAGTCAAGGAACGGGATGAACTCCTCCCACGCGCTCTCCCACAGGGTCACGATCGCCGGGTACGGCGTGCCCCATTTCTCGGCGAATTCCTCCCACCGCGCCCGGGCGTCAGCGGCGGTCGGCGCGGTGTAGATCGGTTTGAGATCGGCGCTGATCGTGTCCCAATACTTGCGGGAGGCGTACTTGAAGGTGTTGCGGATCAGATGGATGATGCACGTCTGTACCGTGGCCAACGGGAACGCGGCAGATACACTGTCGGGCAACCCTTTCAATCCGTCACACACAACGAAGAAGATGTCGCGGACACCCCTGTTCTTGAGGTCGGTGAGCACCGCCAGCCAGAACCTGGCCGACTCGCCGTCGCCGTCGCCGGCCCACATGCCGAGGATGTCTTTGTGCCCGTCGAGATCCACCCCGACCGCGGCGTAGATGGGCCGGTTACGCACCTGCCCATCCCGGATCTTGACCATGATCGCGTCGATGAACACCGCCGCGTACACTTTCTCCAGCGGGCGTGCCCACCACGACACCATCTCTTCGATGACCCGATCCGTGATTCGGGAGACGGTGTGAATCGCCCCGGGTTTGCTGGAGGCTCGGTTAGTTGGTTCCAGCGTTTGCGGGGACCGGGTTCTCACGGTAGCTGGTGACGGTTTGGGTCGACCAGTAGGCGCTCTCGTACTCGACGGGTGGGACGTGTCCGATCTCGCCGTGCAGGCGGCGGTGGTTGAACCATTCGACGTACTCAGCGACGGCGATCTCGACCTCGCCCACACCTGCCCAGCCGCCTCGCGGGCGCATCACGGGGTTACGGATGCATTCGGCTTTGAACAGCGAGTTGAACGCCTCAGCCATCGCGTTGTCGTATGAATTCCCTTTGGAGCCAACAGATGTCACCGCTTCGGCTTCGGCCAGTCGTTCGGTGTAGCGGATGGCTCGGTATTGCACTCCGCGGTCGGAGTGGTGGATCAGCCCGGCCACGTCGTGGCCGGCACGCGACCGTGCCCACAATCCCATGT
>NZ_JAGRQM010000045.1:0-9463 GCF_018132775.1 Gordonia sp. SCSIO 19800
GGGTGGGGACTTTTATCTGGCCACCAGCGGGGACCTCGACCTGGCCACCAATGGGGACTTTCTCACGGCCATGGACAACACTGGACATGTAGGTGTCGGCGGCACGCTTGGCGGGTGCGCAGTCAACGCCTGGGCTCAGCGCCACGATGTCCAGGATGCCGTCTGGTCCCCAGGCCACCCCGCAGCTACGGTCTCCGATCCACTCAGGAGGCGGGGGAGTGGCAATCGTTGTGACGGACAGTGGCGCCGCGGACGACCGATGGTCCGTGCTCGATACGGAGTCCTCGCCGTCGCTACAGCCAGCTGGGATCAGCGAGACAGCGACGATTAGACCGGCGCAGAGCGGTCCGAGTCTCATTGGCCGGCGCGGTAAGAACTCATCATCCCGCCAAGGTAGCGGAGAACAGCAACCACACCGCTGACGCGATTACCGCAAGACCCAGTGCGACACCGACGATCCAGCCAGCGCTGATACTGCTGCGACACGTCATGCGGCGGGCCAAGTCGAAGAAGGGCGAGCCGCCCTCCCATCGGATTCAGCGGAGGTTGGCGGATGACTACCTGGCGAACCTTGCTAGCTGTACTGACCCGGGACGTTAGGTACGGGGTTCGGCGAGTCGCCGTGACATAGGGAAGACCTCCGAGTGAGGTGTGGAGCTGTCTAGGAACCGCTCCTCAACCCGGAACTGTGCGGTGACCTCTTCGACGTCCGCGTTCTCGATGAGGGCAAGGCAGAAGGCTTGGAACTCGCCAGCTGTGCGGCCTGACGAGGCGGACACTGCGGGTCTTCGACCCGCCCAGGCACGTTGTCGTCGACATGGTGCGCTTCGATCCGACCTCGGGACGCCCATACACGGCCGCGCCCGAGGGGGTGTCCCTGCGGGTGCGCGCATCAGGTGCGCGGATCGAGTCAGTGGTGCCTGGCGCGGCAACTGGCCTGGCTCCAGCTGTCCAACGGACTCAATTCAGGTCCAGGAGGAAAGATGATGGTGAGTGACAACGACAGCAAGAGGGGCATTCCTCACCCGTGACCTGTAGACATGTCATAATATCTATTATCGGCATATGGGAATTGCTTGGGGCCCAGCGTATTTCCATGTTGATCTGACATAACGCAGATCGAGGCGGGAAGCCTGTTGGGTTTCGGTCTATGGGAAACGAGGCCGCGCGGCGTGGCAGCCGTGGCTATTGAGTCGGTTGCGGGGACGGTCGCGGTGGGTTCTGGTCTCCGGGTACGCCTAGACCGCCGCGGTTATACGACGAAGGTTGGTCGCTGGCTCAAATCGCCACCAAGTAAGGGACCACGGCAGACACCGGGATGGCTGCACTGCGCGCGCACGGGGTCGGATGCGGAAGCCTTGGGAGCGCCCAGCCCGCCGCCCTGGATTGGTGGCGCGGATCGAGGCCCTTGGCGCCGCGTCGACTTCCCTCGGGCGCTTCTCACGGATCCTTTCATGCTTCCGTGGCAAAGTGGTTTGGCTGACTGTCAGAAGTTCGGGGCCGTCGACCGCTCGATCAGATTCACGAAACCTGGCAGGAGGTGTCCGAGCAGTGTCGCTTCAGGTTGTCGATCTCGGGACCTTCGCACGCCAGTGGGCAGTGCAGGGCTCTAAGGTCGGCTGGCTACTGGGCGCTGGCGCGAGTGCCGCGGCCAGGGTGCCGACCGCGGACCACGTCATGATGGATCTGCTGCTACGGATGTATGCCGATGCTCATCACCTCGTCCGCCAGTCGCTCTCACTCGCCGAGGCCCGCGACGTCGAGCGGATCCGCGACTACTACGACGGCCGCAACGGGATGCCAGCGCTCAACGATCCGTCGGCCTATAGCGTTGCGTTCCAACTGGCGCTGCCCGATGCGACATCGCGACGCCGGCATCTGCGATCACTCTTCGAAGCAAGGTCACCGTCGTTCGGGCAACGGATCTTGGGCGCCCTCGTTGCCGCTGGCTTGTCAGACTTACTGGTCACGACCAACTTCGATGACCTTCTTGAGAAGGCAGTTGAGCAAGCGCAAGTCGCTCTGAACGACAGCGCTCGTAGTCGGTTGGGCGTCGCCGATCTCGGCAACCCAGGGCAAGCCAATCTGGCACTGAGTGACGATGACTTTCCCTTCCTCTTCAAGCTCCATGGCGACTTCCGTGACCGTGAGCTGAAGAATCTTGAGTCCGAGTTGCTGGCGCAGGACACTAAGATGCGCCAAGCGGTGCTGGACGCCAGCCGCCGCTTCGGACTAGCTGTCATGGGCTACAGCGGCCGTGACGCCAGTGTGATGGAGATGCTCAAGGATGCCGTTGCGACCGACGGCGCCTTCCCGGCCGGTCTGTGGTGGATGGGACGCCGCCCGGAGTCCCTTCTAGCCCCCGTCAAGGAGCTGTTCGCTGCATGCGAGTTGAGCGGGGTCGCCGCCTACTTCGTCAAGATCGAGACCTTTGACGAGACGCTTGGAGCACTCGGGCGCCAAGCAGAGCTTCCCGACAGCCTGCGCGGCTACGTCGACAATCTGCAAGCCAAGCCGCGCATCACCGACAGCGGGTTCCCCCAGCACGATCGGGGATCGCTTCCGGCACTGCGCATGAATGCGCTACCGGTGCTCGAAGCACCGAGTCAGGCACTGCGAGCGACTCTGGCGACGGCGCCGGATCGAGTCGAGATCCGCAAGGCACTCAGGGAGGCCCACTGGCGCGGTGCCGCCGTAACGACTGGGCGTCAAGTGCTCGCGCTGGGAAGCCCGTCGTTGCTCAATACCGCACTTAACCTAGACGGTCAGATCGAGCAGTGCGATATCAACCCGCTGGCGCAGGGCGCTGCGACCGCTGAGCGTGCTCTGGTCTATGAGGCACTCGCCCGTGGGTTGGCACGCGGTCTGCCTGTCCAGGCGCGCGTCCGCGATTCCGGTCACCGCCTAATCGTGACGCCTGAGCGTACCGACCGCCCCGACAGCGAGCGGCAGGCGCACGTGCGCGCGCTGCTGGCGAATGCCTATGGCGATCCATTAACCGGTCAGTGCCCGATGAACCTCGGGCGTGGGGTCGACGGGAAGCCCCGTCGCTTCGCCGAGTCGGTTGAGCTGTCGCTGGAGTGGCGTCTCGGCGTGCTGTGGCTTTTGTTCGTGCCGAGGACCTGGGTCTCAGCGCTCCCGCAGGGCGACCGGATGAAGGGCCTGGGGGATCCCGCATCAGCCTGGCGCAAGGAACGCTGGGTCGCCCGGCGCAACGAGCGCTGGGCATTGATCATTGATGCGTGGGCCAGGGCGCTCGCACCGCAGGCGCGGACCCAGGTCCCGGTGCTGCCGTCAGCCTTGACCGAGCGGGACTTGGTCGGTGGAACGTTCTTGCTTGGGAAGACGACGGCGTACAGCAGGGAGGCAATGTGAGCACCCAAGTCGTGGGCAGCCTGCTGCCGCCGCATCGGCTCCTTGCCGAGCCGTCGCTGCTGTTCGGAGCCGGCGGCATTAGCAAGCATCCTCTCCTCGGGCTCCAAACACACGGCCCCTACAGTCGTGACTCCTTTGGTTCGGCGGATGTCCGCTTCGCCCTCATTACCACGACCGCGCTCTACGCGCGGACCAGGCAGTTCCTCGGTAGGTTGCTGAGTCAGCACCAACCCACGGATAGGCGGAAGTACGTCCCGCCGTATCCGGGATTCAAGCAGGTTTACGGGGTCGGCCTTCGCCCCGCCGACGGCTCCGAAGTACAGCTGGATTCCTCTCTCGCCAATGCTCCGGATCCGCACAACGCGATCGCGGCGGCACTGGCGCCCGCCGTCAGACAACTGGCAGCGACGCGATCCGACTGGGACGTGCTGGTCATCGCTCTGCCCGCAGCATGGCGCCAGTGGAAGGTATCGGCGGACGGCGCATTCGACCTACACGACCAGCTAAAGGCATTCGCCGCACCGCTCGGTCTTCCCACCCAGATCGTGTGGGAAGACCGAGCCCTGAGCTTCAAGCACCCGTGCAGCCTAAGCTGGCGCCTCTCTATGGCTCTGTACGCCAAAGCTGGCGGGACCCCATGGCGCCTCCACCGATCCGACGACGCCGACGTGGCCTACGTTGGCCTGTCTTATGCTATCCGAGGCGGCACGGCCGACGGCTTCGTGACGTGCTGCTCTCAGGTGTTCGACGCTGACGGTGGCGGCATGGACTTCGTCGCCTACGACGTCGGTCAAGGCCTCGACCTGGATAACCCTCACCTCACCCGCGACCAGATGCGCGCCGTCATGAGTCGCAGCGTCCGTCTCTACCAAGACCGGCACGCTGGCAATCTGCCCAACCGGATCGTCGTCCACAAGACCACTCGATTCCGCGACGAAGAGGTCGACGGCGTCTTCGACGCCTGGGATGCCTGCGAAGAGATCGAGTGCGTCCGAGTGCAGGCCAGCACACCCTGGCGAGGTGTTCACCTCGTCGAAGCGAACCCAGGCCAAGGCCCGAGCAAGCCGGCGAACTGGCCAGTCCAGCGCGGCACCCTCCAGTTCGTCTCCGGTCGAGACGGACTGCTCTACGTCAACGGCACCGCACCAGGACTTGCGTCCGGAAACGGAAACTTCTACCAAGGCGCGAAGAGCATCCCGAGTCCTCTCCTGGTGACCAGAGACGCCGGATCAGGCCCCTTGGAACGCACCGCGGACGACGTCTTGGCGCTGACGAAGATGGACTGGAACAACGACGCCCTCTACGATCCGCTGCCGGTAACGATTAAATATTCCCAAACGCTCGCTCGCGTCATCGGCCACACCAGCGGCCTCCCGGACGCTGCTTACCCGTACCGACTGTTCATGTAGGCACTGCGAATCCTGGCGGTCGCAAAACCCCCTGCGCCTACGTCAGGAGTCCTGAGACCATTGGGGCAGGAGGTAACTGACCATGGCAATCAACTTCGGAGCGCTGAACCAATCGCGCGCGGCCGATGCACTCATCGACCCGCGCGACATCTTCAACGCGCTTCCCACCAAGCCGCCCGGCATGAACTTCCTCCGTGGCCCCCAGGACCAAGTCCTGGAGAAGTGGTTCGCTCGTAAAAACCAGCGGGACGTTGTGGTCAAGCTCAACACCGGCGGCGGTAAGACCGTCGTTGGCCTCCTCATTGCCAAGAGCTCCCTGGCCGAGGGGAAGGGCCCAGTCGCCTACCTGGTCCCGGACAATTACCTGGTCGACCAAGTTATCGCCGAAGCCGGCAGGCTCGGCATCCCAGTCGTAAACGACCCCAAGGCCTTCGCCTACTCCCAGGGGTCGGCAATCCTGGTCGACACCTTCCAGAAGCTGTTCAACGGCAGATCGGTCTTCGGGGTCGGTGGCAGCGCTGGGCGATCCCCCTCTGCCCGACGCCCACACACAGTGATCATCGATGACGCACACGCATGCCTGAACAAGGCTGAGCAGGCCTTCCGACTCACTATTCCTAGCACGCACGATGTGTACGACAAACTGCTGACTCTTTTCGCGCCGGCACTCGAGGACCAATCACCTGCAGGATTTCTCGCGCTCGAAGCCAAGTCGAGCGGCGGTGTCCAACAGGTCCCCTACTGGTCCTGGGCCGAGAAGCAGCGTGAGGTCATCACCACCCTGCAGTCCCTGGCGGCCGAAGACGACTACCAGTTCTCATGGCCGCTCATCGCCGATGCCCTGCCGATCTCCCGCGCAGTCTTCACCTCCGGCGCGCTGGAGATCGAAGCGCCATGCCTGCCCTCCGGAATCGTCACAGGGTTCGACCAAGCCGAACGTCGCATCTATCTGACAGCAACGCTCGCCGACGACGGCATTCTGGCCAGCCACCTGGGCGCCGAACCGGCAGCGATAGCAGATCCGATCACGCCGGCCAGTGCCGGCGATATCGGTGACCGTCTGATCCTCGTTCCACAGCAGACGCACCCGACAGCAGCCCACGATGAAATCCGGGACCTCATCGTCGAACTCGCCGCCACCCGCAACGTCGTTGTCATCGTGCCGAGCCTGCGTCGGGCCGCCTATTGGCAGCCGTACGCGAAATTTGTTCTGGAAAAGGACACGCTGACGTGGGGCATCGACCAGCTGCGCCAGGATCCCAGCCTGGGCCTGGTCGTGCTCATCAACCGGTACGACGGAGTGGATTTGCCCGGCAATGCCTGTCACGTGCTCGTGGTTGACGGCCTCCCTGAGGCCATGTCAGGAACCGAACGAGTCGACCAGGCGCAACTCGCAGGGTCCGAGCTGCTGGTCGCACGGCAAGTGCAGCGCCTCGAACAAGGCATGGGCCGCGCAACACGTTCCAACGACGACCACTGCGTTGTCTTCCTGCTCGGCAACCGACTGGCAGAGCGCCTGCACGGCACCGGAGCTCGCGATTGCTTCTCCCCGGCAACTCGTGCCCAGCTTGAGCTCTCAGAGCAGGTCGCCGCGCAGCTGGAGGGCACCGGTCTCGATGCGCTGAAAGAGGCCGCCCTCCAGTGCCTCAACCGCGATCCCGACTGGATGGCAGTCAGCCGCGCCACCCTCGCTCCCTTGCGATACGGGCAGGCCAATGTCAGTGAGCTGTCGGTCGCCAGCCGCGAAGCGTTCGAGCATGCCATCGCCGGAGACTTCACCGATGCGCTGTCAGCCATGCAGGAAGCGATCAACGCTGCGGACGGCCCAGCCGAGAGTGGCTACGTCCTGCAGCAGTACGCGGCCTACGAGCACCACATCAACCCCGCGCGTGCTCAGCAAACCCAGAAGTCAGCCAACCGCAAGAACCGCAGCGTCTTGCGGCCCATGGACGGCGTCGAGTACGAGAAGCTGTCGGCGCCGACGTTGGAGCAAGGCGCGGCGGCGTCCGCCAGCCTGCAGCAGCGCTACGCCTCGGGGAACGAGCTGCTAATCGGCATCAATGCGCTATTGAGTGACCTGTCGTGGGGCGTGCGCGCGGACGCCTTCGAGCAAGCATGGCACGACCTGGCCGACCACCTCGGCTTCGCTGGCCAACGTCCCGAGCGCGACACCGGCCGGGGGCCCGACAACCTGTGGGCTCTGACAAGCGGGTCCTTCCACGTCATCGAAGCAAAGAACGAAGTCAAGCAGTCCCACCCGGTCTACAAGAAGCACGCTGAGCAGCTGTCCAACGCGATGGACTGGTTCCGCCAGACGTACGGCACAAAGACGACCGCGACCCCGGTGCTGGTGCACGCTCGCGCCATGTTCGACAAGAAGGCCGCTGTCCCAACCGGCTGCCGGATCGTCACCAAGGATAAGCTGGACTCCCTCCGTGACGCCATCCATGCCTACGCGACCGCGCTTGCCGATGCCGACACCTTCCGCGATGCGGCCGGCGTCGGACGGTTGCTCGCATCGCTCGGACTCACGGCCCAGGACTTCACCAACAAGTTCACATCGCCAGCGCTGCGCGACACCTGATCCCCGCGCGGGTAGGGGAAAGCCCCGACCGGCCCGTAGTGCTGACTGACATCATGTTTCGTGATGGTGGAGGAACCCAGGGAGCCGGCGCTTCGAACGCGCACCGAGTTCGGCGCCAGGCTGCGCGACGAGCCGGCGACAACAGAACGGGCAATCCTCCGCCCTACCTCTGACGGCGGATCGGTCACTCAACGGCAAATACGTCATAAGGTAAATTATCGGCATTTCAAAACGCTTGGGGGACATGTGCCACGACGCGTTGCTGACATAATTAGCGGGCTGGCGCGGACTCGCGTACCGCCGACCGAGCACCGCCGCACGACCCGCAGTTAACGCCGACCCTGCGACCTGCCCGGTTTGCGTACGCGAAGGGGGTCTGTTCGCCGGGGGTGCGACGCCAAACCTCTCTGGTTCGTTTCCTCAGTGCTTGCGGGGGTGATCGGCTTCGACGAGTTGGGCGGCGACCGTGGTCACTGGAATGTTGTTGTCCTGAGACAGTTTTGTCAGCAGACGGAAGGCTTCGACAGCGTCGAGGCTGAATCGCTCCATGATCATGCCTTTGGCCTGCCCGATGATGTCGCGGCTGGCCAGCGCTGAGGTGAATTGCTCTTGCTGTTTGATCCCGTTCAATGCGACCGCGCAGTGTGTTGCGAGCATGAGGCCGAGTTCTTCGTCGTTGTCGTCGAAAGCGTTGGCGCGCAGACCGAAGAGGTTGAGAGCGCCTAGTGTGCCGTTGCCGGTGTACAGCTTGTACGACAGGAGACTCTGCACGCCGGCTTCGACGGCCTGCGGGGAGAAATCCGGCCAGCGTGTCTCTTGGGTCAGGTCGTCGGCGCGGACGACAGTGTGACCGAGGGCGGCGTCCACACAGGGTCCCTGACCGGTGTTCTGTTGCAACTCGTCGAGCCGGACAGGCAGATCGTTTGTGGGGGCGTGGGATCGAAACGTTTTGCGTTTGTCGATGACCAGCACGTCGGCGGCGTCGACGCCAGTGATGAGTTTGACTGCGGCGGTGGTCACCGTGAGCAAGAGTTCGTCGAGGGAGTGCACAGCAGCTGATTGCTGGGCGAGTTCGGCCAGTTGTGCGGCGATGTCGACGTTTTCGTTGTGTGCCTGAGGCGGCATGGTGTGCTCCAGTCGTTTCTGACGTGGAGCCGACGGATAGCGTGCGGGCCGTCGACGGGCGCCGGTGGAAGGTGCGGGGCGCGGTCTCCTGCCGCCGAGTAGCTGCAGGTTGTGTAGCGCCTTAGAGCCGACCGTACACCCCATCCGTTTGCGTCAGACGTCGGCGCACCTCAGCTCGCGACGTTCCGGTGCCGGGGGACACTGCTGTACCGTCGGCGGCAGGTCGTGCCCACGCCCTGCGCGGCGGCCGGCTTAGGTGTCCGGGTTGAGACACCAGCCCGGACGCCGATTTTCTCCTCAGTAGGTGTACTGCGCGAGCCTTCTCTTCTGCCCGGTCGAGTGTGTGGCTGACCGGCTGGGCGTCAGCGGGCCACCTGAGTTCGGGGAAGGTCATATCCCCACGTCATGATCACTCGAAAGTCGTTGTTGCGAAGCTGCGTTCGGATGTCGATGACGTGATCACCGTGCCGAAACAGTATGAAGACGCTGGGGTGCGCCTCACAACCTGTCTAGTCGTTTGCCCATCTCTTCTGCGGCCACTCCTCTGGTTACGAGCCGGTGTCGGTGTGCGGGTCGGCGACCGGTTTCGATTCGGCTGAGTTGCGTTGCCGGAGGAAGACTGACAGGACGACGATGGCGGCCACGGCGATGAACTCGCTCTGCCAGTTCTGCATCGACTCAAACCAGAACTGCGAGGTGCTCAGGTAGCGCCATACCGACACGGCCGCCTCCCCGTGTTGCTGCTGCTCGGCGCTGTAGGCGCGTGCGCCGCCGACGGCATGCAAGGCCATGGATGCAAAGAACAGAGCAAAGAATGCAATGGCGAGGGAATTTTCGTAGATTTTGAGCACCCACCCCCCGCGCTGGACGGGCCACGGGGCCCCGGAACCGATGGGGGTGTCAGATGGTCTGTGTAAGTCCAGTGCTCATCAGTGAGAGGACAATCTATGAGCATGGCGTTAGACGACAA
>NZ_JAGRQM010000046.1:0-3349 GCF_018132775.1 Gordonia sp. SCSIO 19800
GTTTGGTGATGTTGTGGGTGTTGTTGGTAAGTCCTCGGCCGATTAGTACCAGTCACCTGAACACATTGCTGTGCGTACAGTTCTGGCCTATCAACCCCATGGTCTGTGGGGGGCCTTAACCCCGCGAAGGGGGTGAGAAACCTCATCTTGGAACAGGCTTCCCGCTTAGATGCTTTCAGCGGTTATCCCTTCCGAACGTAGCTAACCAGCGGTGCCCCTGGCGGGACAACTGGCACACCAGAGGTTCGTCCGTCCCGGTCCTCTCGTACTAGGGACAGGTTTCCTCAAGTTTCTTACGCGCGCGGCGGATAGAGACCGAACTGTCTCACGACGTTCTAAACCCAGCTCGCGTGCCGCTTTAATGGGCGAACAGCCCAACCCTTGGGACCTACTCCAGCCCCAGGATGCGACGAGCCGACATCGAGGTGCCAAACCATCCCGTCGATATGGACTCTTGGGGAAGATCAGCCTGTTATCCCCGGGGTACCTTTTATCCGTTGAGCGACACCGCTTCCACTTGCCGGTGCCGGATCACTAGTCCCGACTTTCGTCCCTGCTCGACATGTACGTCTCACAGTCAAGCTCCCTTGTGCACTTACACTCAACACCTGATTGCCAACCAGGCTGAGGGAACCTTTGGGCGCCTCCGTTACCTTTTAGGAGGCAACCGCCCCAGTTAAACTACCCACCAGGCACTGTCCCTGAACCCGATCAGGGTCCGAGGTTAGAAGTCCAATACGATCAGAGTGGTATTTCAACAACGACTCCATGAACACTGGCGTGCCCACTTCACAGTCTCCCACCTATCCTACACAAACCGAACCGAACACCAATACCAAGCTATAGTGAAGGTCCCGGGGTCTTTTCGTCCTGCCGCGCGTAACGAGCATCTTTACTCGTACTGCAATTTCGCCGAGTCTGTGGTTGAGACAGCAGAGAAGTCGTTACGCCATTCGTGCAGGTCGGAACTTACCCGACAAGGAATTTCGCTACCTTAGGATGGTTATAGTTACCACCGCCGTTTACTGGGGCTTAAATTCTCAGCTTCACCACCGAAGTGATTAACCGGTCCTCTTAACCTTCCAGCACCGGGCAGGCGTCAGTCCGTATACATCGTCTTACGACTTCGCACGGACCTGTGTTTTTAGTAAACAGTCGCTTCTCTCTGGTCTCTGCGACCCACACCAGCTCAGACCGAAAAGATCGTCACCAGGATGGGTCCCCCTTCTCCCGAAGTTACGGGGGCATTTTGCCGAGTTCCTTAACCACAGTTCTCTCGATCGCCTTAGTATTCTCTACCTGACCACCTGTGTTGGTTTGGGGTACGGGCCGTGTACCAACTCACTAGAGGCTTTTCTCGGCAGCATAGGATCATGGAATTCGCCACAACGGCTACGCATCACCTCTCAGGCTCTGTGAGTGACGGATTTGCCTATCACTCGCCCTACAGGCTTACACCAGTACAACCACTGACTGGCCCCACTACCTTCCTGCGTCACCCCATCGCTTGCCTACTACCAGCCAAGGTCCCATGCATCACCCCAACTCGGCACCCGAAGGTGCTCCCGGGGGATCAGGATGGTTAGTACAACTGATTCAGCATGGGCGCGGATACACGGGTACGGGAATATCAACCCGTTGTCCATCGACTACGCCTGTCGGCCTCGCCTTAGGTCCCGACTCACCCTGGGCGGATTAGCCTGGCCCAGGAACCCTTGGTCATTCGGCGGCAGAGTTTCTCACTCTGCTTTCGCTACTCATGCCTGCATTCTCACTCCCACACCCTCCACACCTGGATCACTCCGGCGCTTCCACGGATGCAGGACGCTCCCCTACCCACCCACACACCTGGTCGACCCTCCGTAAAAGATCGACGGGCTAACGTGTGAGTGCCGCGGCTTCGGCGGTGTACTTGAGCCCCGCTACATTGTCGGCGCAGGATCACTTGACCAGTGAGCTATTACGCACTCTTTCAAGGGTGGCTGCTTCTAAGCCAACCTCCTGGTTGTCTTCGCGACCCCACATCCTTTTCCACTTAGTACACGCTTAGGGGCCTTAGCCGGCGATCTGGGCTGTTTCCCTCTCGACTACGAACCTTATCGCCCGCAGTCTCACTGCCACACTCTCACTTACCGGCATTCGGAGTTTGGCTGACGTCAGTAACCCTGTGGGGCCCATCGGCCATCCAGTAGCTCTACCTCCAGTAAGAAACATGTGACGCTGCACCTAAATGCATTTCGGGGAGAACCAGCTATCACGGAGTTTGATTGGCCTTTCACCCCTACCCACAACTCATCCCCTCCATTTTCAACTGAAGTGGGTTCGGGCCTCCACGACGTCTTACCGACGCTTCACCCTGGCCATGGGTAGATCACTCCGCTTCGGGTCTAGACCCGGCGACTCTTTCGCCCTATTCAGACTCGCTTTCGCTACGGCTACCCCACACGGGTTAACCTCGCCACCGAGCACTAACTCGCAGGCTCATTCTTCAAAAGGCACGCCATCACCCGCAGCCACAAGGACTCACAGGCTTTGACGGATTGTAAGCGTCCGGTTTCAGGTACTATTTCACTCCCCTCCCGGGGTACTTTTCACCTTTCCCTCACGGTACTAGTCCGCTATCGGTCACCAGGAAGTATTCAGGCTTACCGGGTGGTCCCGGCAGATTCACAGCAGATTCCACGAGCCCGCTGCTACTTGGGGACACCGTCACGCAAGACCATGTGTTTTCAGCTACCGGACTCTCACCGACTACGGCAGACCATTCCAGGCCACTTCACCTAACACATAGTTTTCTCACTCACGCTTCCACAGGCAGATGGAAGAAGACGAACCCCACAACCCCACACACACAACCCCTACCCGGTATCACATGCGCATGGTTTAGCCTCCTCCGCTTTCGCTCGCCACTACTCACGGAATCACAATTGTTTTCTCTTCCTATGGGTACTGAGATGTTTCACTTCCCCACGTTCCCCCCACACAGCCTATACATTCAGCTGGTGGTAACACGACATCACTCGTGCTGGGTTTCCCCATTCGGACACCCTCGGATCACAGCTCGTTTGACAACTCCCCGAGGACTATCGCGGCCTACCACGTCCTTCATCGGCTCCTGGTACCAAGGCATCCACCGAGCGCCCTTACACACTTACAACAACACCTACAAACAACCCCCCACCCACAACCAACCACACAAGGCCAGCCATGAACGAGGATCGAATGTAGACATCACACAACACTACAAATTCTGCTAAATCACAGACCAGCACTCCAACAACAGTCGAAGCATTGGTTTGAAATAAAGATGCTCGCATCCACTATGCACTTCTCAAACAACACACACCCA
>NZ_JAGRQM010000047.1:0-4291 GCF_018132775.1 Gordonia sp. SCSIO 19800
CACTGTACTTGCGTGGTGCTGCCATGCTCTCCATCCTTCACAGGTTCGAGAGCCTCCGACAGACCCGGGGCGGTTCAGACCGTCGGCCAATCTGCGCCCCAACCACCGTGCTCCTCGGGTACCGCGAGCGCCAGCAGACCACTTAGGCGTAAGTCCTCTTTCTCACGGGTGGCTGGCCCCCCATCGCGATCCCGTTCGACGATTCCCTCCCGCCAGCTTGCAGCAAGGTCTCGAGCCACCGCGAGAGGATCGCCCGCCCGCCGGTCGGTGGCCGCCGCCGTGTCGTCGGTGACTGTCATTCGTATTCTCCAATCGCTGATGTGCCGGCCGCGCATGTACGCAGGCTCGTCTGCAGAAATTCCGGGGCCGACCAATCAGTCAGGTCGATCGCCTTATCCACCAGATCGTGGTCGACCAGGTACCGCTGTGTCGCAGCAAGGACAGTGAGCGCATCGTGGTCGAGGGTGGGTACTAAGTTGTCGGTGAAGTGCTCGCCGAAACCGCGTGTCACCGCAGTCTCGCTAACACCGAGGTTGCGGGCATGAATCGCGACTGTCTCGGTCAGATGATCGCGCGCCCAGGAGCCTGCCCGGACCACCGTATCCACCAGATGCTGCACGAGTGACGGGTTCTTATCGACGAGTTGCGCGCTGATTGTCCAAACGCTGGCGTAGTGGCTTGTCCTGTCCAAGCTCAGGTCACGCAGCGGTCTAACACCGGTGAGGTCTTCGAACTCCGCGGACCACGGAAGCCAGCTGAATAGCGCATCGACCGTCCCCCCGGCAAAGACTTGTGCCTGATGGGCCCCGACGGCGGGAAAGAGGTCCGAACCGTTCACTGATGCCGATGCGCTGAGTCGGTCCTGCGGTAAGTCGACTCCCGCCGTCTCAATGGGTACGAGCTCGATATCGTTTACTGTTACGCCGGAGTGACGAAGGGTGTGCTGCAGGGCTCGCGCCTCCCAAGTGCCCAGTGCGACGAGAGTCTGGCGCCACGGGTCGAGCTGTCGGTAGTCACCAAGGTCGCCGCGCAGGATCCGGATTGCCGATGCGGATACGCCGACACGATGCCCCGCCAGTTGCTCCGGTGCGGTCAGGGTGGGGTCGGCCGCGTAAAAGCCCAGCTTTCCCTCGAACAGGGTGACGCCCAGGAGGCGTGTGCGACCCGGTGCACGCAGGCCCTCACTCACCAACGGCGGGATCTCTCCGCCGAATCGGGTGTAAGCGGGATGATCGTAGGTGAAGTGCAAGGAGCCCAGCGGCCCTCCCAGCACGTCCAGATTGATGCCAGCCTCGGCGAGCAACTGCGACTCGCGGCCAACCAGCAGGGCGTTGGGAACAGGGCAGTTGCTGTACGCGAGGGTGTGGACCGCTGAGCTGGTGTCGGTCACAGCGCCGCCGCCCCGCTTGGCAGTTCCAGGCCGAGGTGGTCGCGCAGCGTTGATCCCTCATACTCGTCGCGGAATACCCCACGTTCTTGCAACAGCGGCACCACCTGGTCGACAAAGTCCTCGTAAACGCCGGGCAGATAGGCGGCGGAGATGATGAACCCATCAGCCGCTCTCGCATCGAAGTACTCGACCAGTCTGTCGGCGATCTGGGTGGGCGTTCCTCCCCACTGCGGGACAAAACCCACGTTCGTGCCATAACGCTTTCCAAGGTCGGCCAGTGTCAGATCCTCGCCGTCGCTCGCAACCGTGGAGAACATGTGGAGCATGGTGGGGATGTGCGCGTCCCCCAAGCTCGCGACGATGTCGGAGTACTTCGCGTCTAGGGGGAAGGCGGACAAGTCGATTCCACTATGACTCGACAACGTCGACAGACCGACCTCGGGGTGGACGAGACCGTTGATGTATTCGAGGCGATCGCGTGCGATCGCCTCGGTCTCCCCAAGTATGGGCATGACAGCTGTGAAAACCTTCGTGGCGTCGGGGTTGCGACCCGCGGCACTCACTTGCCCCTTGATGTCCTGGTACGTGCGCTGCATCATCTCCAGCGTCGGCGAGATGCTGAACACGGCGTCGGCCCACTGGCCCGCGAAACGTCTACCGCGAGGCGACAATCCGGCCTGGAGGAGTACTGGCTCGCGCTGACTTGAAGGGGGGATTTGCAGGGGGCCGCGCACGTCGAACCAGTCACCACGGTGATCGACGTAATGAACTTTCTTAGGATCAGCGAACCGGCCGCAGATCTTGTCCAACAGCAGCGCATCATCGTCCCACGAGTTCCACAGCTTACGTACGACCTCGACGAACTCGTCCGCGCGGTCGTAACGGGTGTCGTGTTCAAGATGAGCATCGATTCCGAAGTTCTTTGCCTCTGAATCGTTCAGCGATGTCACGATGTTCCACGACACCCGCCCGTCGGACAGGTTATCCAGCGTTGCCAGGATACGGGCGACGTGAAACGGCGGGTAATACGTGGTGGAGATGGTGGCTCCAAGTCCCAACCGGTCGGTCACGGCGGCCATCGTCGCCACCACCGTGGCGGGCTCGAGTGCGATCGCGCCCTGGCCGCCCAGTCCGACGCCTGTTTGCAGATCATGGCCGTAGCTGTCCTCGACTGCGAGAGCATCCGGAAGGAAAAGAAGATCAAACTTTCCGCGTTCAAGGGTCTGAGCGATCTTCTTATAGTATGCACCGGAAAGAAAATCGTTAGTTGCTGCGGATCTAGTGTCCTGAGTCATTAATTTCCGTTCGGTTGTTAGGCTAGGGAATGGCAACCCGGGGTCCGCGAGCAGTGGATATTGTTCTGACTGATGACGAGCGCCGTGAGCTCGAAGGGTGGGCGCGTCGGCGAACGACGGCCTCGGGTTTGGCGATGCGCTCACGAATCGTTCTCGCCGCCGCTGATGGCGGTTCGAATACTGAAGTGGCACAACGACTCGGCCTCAATCGCAGTACCGTGCGGCGCTGGCGAGGCCGGTTCGTCGAGCACCGCTGCGAGGGGTTGCTCGACGAACCCCGGCCTGGGCGACCTCGCACCGTCGACGACGAGCAGATCAAAAACTTGATCACCGCGACTCTCGAGACCACTCCGAAGAATGCGACACACTGGTCGACGCGGGCGATGGCCGAGCATCTCGACATGTCACAGTCAACCGTGTCGCGTGTGTGGCGGGCGTTCGGATTGGCTCCGCACAAACAGGATTCGTGGAAGCTGTCGAGAGATCCCTTGTTCACCGAGAAGGTCCGTGAATCACCCCTGGTTTGATGCCGCTTCCTTCTGAGTCAGGAAGGATGAGCACATGCCTAAGAAGATCGATCCGGAGGTCCGTTCGAGGGCCTTGCGTTTGCTGGAGGCGCACGGCGGCGAGTACACGTCGTTGACTGCCGCGGCAGAGGCGATCGCCAAGCAGGTCGGTGTCGGTGGGGAGACGGTACGTCGGTGGGCCGTGCAGGCCCAGGTCGATGCCGGCGCCCGGTCGGGGACCACGTCGAAGGAGTCCGCTGAGATCAAGCGACTCAAGGCGGAGAACAAGCAATTGCGAGAGGACGTTGCCATTTTGAAAGCGGCGACGACTTTCTTCGCGGGGGAACTCGACCGCCGCAACCGATGATCGTGGCGTTCATAGATCAGATGCGCGCCAACGGTTTTGCGGTCGAGTCGATCTGTCGGGTCTTGCGTGAGCAGGGCTGCATGATTGCCGCACGAACCTACCGGGCATCGCGAACACGCACGCCTGCCGCTCGGACCGTCTCCGATGCCCACGTCGTCGATGCGGTGCGCACCGTGGTCTGGCGCACCGATGACGACGGCCGGCGGAAGATGACTCCGGAGGGCCTCTACGGGCGGGTGAAGATGCGCGCCCATCTGCATCGGACAACACTGCCCGGGGTGTCCTATGGCGCCGTTGATCGAGCGATGAAAGTGCTAGGCCACAACGGGATTCGAAGGTCCAAGGGAGTCCGTACGACCGTGCGGTCCGCTGATGGTGTACGTGCGGAGGATCTGGTGAATCGACAGTTCAGTGCCGTCGAGCCGAACCGGGTGTGGGTGACCGATTTCACCTACTGCCGGACGTGGGCGGGGTGGGTGTACGTGGTGTTCATCATCGACGTGTTCTCACGTCGGATCGTGGCGTGGCACGCCTCGACGTCGAAGACGGTGGAGCTGGTGACGGTCCCGCTTCGGATGGCGCTGTGGCAGCGGAAACGAGAGGGTCATCCGGTGAAAGCTGCTGAGCTGATTCATCATTCGGATGCTGGAAGTCAGGGCGGATTCAACTGGTCGTCGCAACACCATGATCATGGAGGTGTTTGCGGTGGCTACGGCGGACTGGAGTCGGAGGA
>NZ_JAGRQM010000048.1:0-3809 GCF_018132775.1 Gordonia sp. SCSIO 19800
ACCGCGATCAGCCACAACCTGATGCGCACCCTCGCCGCACTCACCAACACCCCCAGACTGCGGGCCGCGCGGGGCGCAACGCTGCGCCGCACACTCATCGCGATACCCGCCCGACTAGCGCGACCAGCACGAACACCGGTCCTGCACCTACCCCGACACTGGCCCACCCAACACGCCTTCACCGCGCTGTGGGCCGCGGTCAACACCACCTGACCTACCAACCACACCCCCCCACCCACCACCAAGGAACCCCAGTGAAAAGGCTGACACCGGTCAGCGAATACCACACGCCCACAACACAATCAGACGATCACGCGCCCCAACCCACCCCACCTGAAACCCTTCCACGGATTCAGGCTGAGGTGCGAGGAGCGCGAGCGACGAGCCACGAAGGGCCTGGCAAGACGAGGGCGAGGGCCCTTCGTGGCTCGCTGCGCTCGCACCTCAGGGAGCAGGGGTGGGCCACGCCGCTTGCTCCGCAGGGTGGGCCTAGAAGAGCCGGAACTCCGTGCTCTCCGCGCCGCGAAGCTCGTCGTAATCGAGCACCACGCAACGGATTCCGCGGTCCTCGGCCAGCGTGCGGGCCTGCGGCTTGATCTGCTGGGCGGCGAAGACGCCGGCCACCGGGGCGAGTGTGGTGTCGCGGTTGAGCAGCTCGAGGTACCGGGTGAGCTGCTCGACGCCGTCGATCTCCCCGCGCCGTTTGATCTCGACCGCCACCGTGGCACCCGATGCGTCCCGGCACAGCAGGTCCACCGGCCCGATCGCGGTCATGTACTCGCGGCGGATGAGCGTGTGACCCGGACCCAACGTCTCGACATGCTCGGCGAGCAGCTCCTGCAGGTGCGCCTCGACGCCGTCCTTGACGAGGCCGGGGTCGATGCCGAGGTCGTGCTGGGAGTCGTGCTCGATCGACGCGATGGTGATGCGGAGTTCCTCGCCCGCCTTGTTGGTGACGACCCAGTACGCCTCCGCCTGCGTACCGTCGGGAACCTGCGCCTCGGTGAGCCAGCACGGCGGACTCATCCAGTTCAACGGCTTGTAGGCCCGGTCGTCGGCGTGCACGCTCACCGATCCGTCCGATTTGATCAGCAGCAACCGCCGGGCCATGGGCAGATGGGCGGTCAGCCGCCCGACGTAGTCGACCTGACACTCCGCGATGACGAGACGCACGTGCCCACCCTAGTGGTGTGTCCCGGAACCGGGCGGCGCGGCCCGCTCACTCGTCGTAGTAGTGCTTCAGCAGAAACGTCTCGGCATCGACGACCGCGTCGTCCATCGTCGAGTGCACGTGCGGAAGCGCCGGGTCGAATCCCCGGAGTTCCGGCGGCGCATCGAGATCGGGCACCGCCGCGTCGTCACGGTGCCGATCGACGCTGGCGCGGACGACGCCGTCCGGGTCGACGAGCGCGGCCCGCCGGCCGCTGTCGTCCAGCAGCCGTTTGATGCTCAGCACCATCGTGCGTGCGACCGCGTCGATCACCCCGATGCGGGAGATCTCGACGATGACGACGGTGTATGCGTCGATGTCGGCCATGAGGCGCCGCTGGACACTCTCGGCGCCGGCGAAGGTCAGGTCTCCCTGCAGTTCGTACACGCGGATGCGGTCGCGACAGGTCCGCAGATAGCTGCGCTCCTGCTCGCCCCATTCCGCGCTGACGGGGGTGTCGGCGAGGTCGTAGACCGACCGGATCGTCACCCGACTCTCCCGTGTCACGTTGAACATGTGCAGACCCAGGTCGGTGGACAGATGCCGACACACGTCGACGCCGCGGACGCTGTTGCCGTGACCGTCGAGCCGTGGCGAGTACACGCCGATGCCGAGTTGCCCCGGCAGCACCGCGAGGATCCCGCCACCGACGCCGCTCTTCGCTGGCAGGCCGACGGAGGTGACCCAGTCCCCCGCGCCGTCGTACATCCCGCACGTCGTCATGACACTCAGCAACCGCTGCGCGGTCTCGTTGGAGAAGACCGTCCGACCCGTGCGGGGATTCATCCCGCCGTTCGCGATCGTCGCGCCGATCCCGGCCAGGTCGTCGGTCGTCACCCGAATCGAGCACTGTCGGTAGTAGAGGTCGAGAGCGGCGTCCGGGCTGGTCTCTAGAGCCCCGAAGCTGTCTAGCATGTAGGCGATCGCGCGGTTGCGCGAACCCGTCGCGGCCTCGGAGGCATAGACCCCCTCGTCCATCGTGAGGCGCCGTCCGGCACATCCGGAGTAGAACTCGAGCACCTCCCGGAAAGCGGCGTCGACCGCCGCCTCGGCCACGTCCCGGGTCGGCGGCAACAGCATGGATGCGGCAAAGATGGCCCCCGCATTGATCATCGGGTTCTTCGGGCGTCGGCGCTCGTCCACGCTGATCTCGTTGAATGCCTCGCCGGACGGCTCGACGCCGATCTTCGCGTCGACCGCCGCGGTGCCGTGCTTCTTCAGGACCATCGCATAGGTGAGGGGCTTGGAGACCGACTGGATGGTGAACGCCGTCGCGGAGTCACCATGTGAGTAGGTGTGGCCGTCGTGCACGCACATCGACAGGCCGTAACCCTCGGGGTCGACGGCGGCCAGTTCCGGGATGTAGTCGGCGACATGACCGGATCGGTCCGAATGGCATTCGTCCATGATGTGGCTGAGGTAACCGTCGACGAGGGAGTCCATGACCCCATCTAAGCGTGTCCCCCGGCACCCCGTCGGAGATGACTAGGCTGGCGATGACCGGGGACCGAGACACCGACGCTGGGAGTACCGATGAAGCTGCTCGTCGCATACATCGCCACCTCGGGAGGCGACGACGCGGTCGCCCTCGGCGCATGCCTCGCGCGGACCTTCGACGCCGAACTCGAGCTCTGCATCGTCATCCCACCCGAGCCGGACAGCGCCGACCCGTCCGAACAGGTCTCGGTCGAACGCCTCTCCGACGCCCTGGACAATGCGGCCCGCCGATGGCTCGACGCCGCTGCCGCCAGACTCCCCGACGACATCCAGACCACCACGACGATCGCCGAACACGCCAACCCCGGGGAGGGTCTCATCGTGCAGGCCCGGCGCACATCGGCGGACATGCTGGTCATCGGCGGCGCGGGTGGCGGTATCCGCGGCCGGCACACACTCGGGACCGTGGTCAACGACATCTTGCATTCCGCACCGGTCCCGGTGGCGGTGGCGCCACCGGGGTTCGCGCATCTCGGCGCCGACGAGGTGCGAGAGATCTCGGTCGCGATCGGTAGCAGGCCAGGCACCCAGCTGTTGTTCCAGACGGCGTTGCGCAGCGGTGTCCGTGCACATCGGCCCATCCGGCTGATCTCGCTGGTCGCCGTCGACGACGTCCAACCCTGGCGCACCGAGCCGGAAGAACGGGCCCTCGACCACGCTCGCGAACACGCGCGACGCAGTCTCGAGGCGGCCAGAGAACAACTGCCACCGGACTTCCCGGTCAGCTCGGCGATCGCCCAGGGGTCGACCATCGAGGAGGCAGTCGGCTCCCTGGACTGGCAGGACGGCGATGTGGTCATGGTCGGCTCCAGCCGGCTGGCGGCGCCCAACACGCTCTTCCTCGGCACAACCGCAGCGAAAATCCTTCGCGCGGTGTCGGTTCCGATGATCGTCGTTCCGAAGGGCACCGACTGATCACGTCTCGACCCAGAAAAGCATTGTGGCCCCTCACGAATCGCGAGGGGCCACAATGGGATGTTGTGTTCGGCGGTGTCCTACTCTCCCACACTGATTAGGGTGCAGTACCATTGGCGCTGGAGGGCTTAGCTTCCGGGTTCGGAATGGGGCCGGGCGTTTCCCCTCCGCTATAGCCGCCGTAACT
>NZ_JAGRQM010000049.1:0-2355 GCF_018132775.1 Gordonia sp. SCSIO 19800
GCGAAGGACCGTATGGACATCATTTCTGCTTACCGAGAACTCGGAAGCTATCGCGCCGCAGCCGAGGTGTGCGGCACTACCCACAAGACCGTCAAGCGTGTGGTCGACCGGTTCGAGGCCGACGATCAGCCACCCGATCGCAAGGAACGGGCCCGCAACTACGACACCGTTGCCGAGCTGGTCGCTGAGCGAGTCGAGCGCTCACACGGCCGGATCACCGCCAAACGACTGCTCCCGGTAGCACGTGCGGCGGGCTATGAAGGCTCGGCCCGCAATTTCCGTCGTCTGGTCGCTACCTCGAAAACTCAGTGGCGCCGTGACCATCACCGTGGCCGTCGTCCAGCGGTGTGGGCGCCGGGTGACTACCTGGTCATCGATTGGGCCGTGATCGGTGGGCTGCACATGTTCTGCGCGGTGCTGGCGTTCTCACGCTGGCGGTTTGTTCGGTTCGCCACCAACGAAACAGCCACTACCACACTCGGGTTCATCGCCGAGGCCTTCGAGGAGATCGGTGGAGTGCCCCACAAGGTACTCGCTGATCGGATGGGTTGCCTCAAAGGTGGAGTCGTCGCCAACGTGGTCGTGCCAACCCCCACGTATGTGCGGTTTGCCACCCACTACGGGTTCGCCCCGGATTTCTGTCACGGCGCCGATCCGGAGTCGAAAGGGATCGTGGAGAACCTGTGCGGCTACGCGCAGTCGGATCTGGCGCAACCGTTGTGGACCGAAGCAAAGATCGCCGCAGGTCGTGACGACGTGCAGCTGGATGTGCATACGTCGAACCGGGCCGCTCGGGACTGGTGCGTCGAGGTCAACACCCGCCGCCACAGCGACACACTGTGCGTGCCTGCCGAGCAACTCGTGATTGAACGAGAAGTGTTGTCGGCGTTGCCGTCTCTGCGGGCCCAGGTCGGTCCACCGCCGGTCACCCGCAAGGTCGACCGCTTGTCCTGCATCCGGTATGCCTCGGCCCGCTATTCGGTACCCAACCGGCTCATCGGAACCACCGTGACCCTCATCCAGGACGGTGAACGGCTCCTGATCGCCGAACCCACCTCCGGTGAGGTGATCGCCGAACATGGGTTGGCCGCACCCGGCGAGGTCGTCCTCGACGACGATCACTACGGCGGACCACGAAAACCCCCTGGTCGGGCGCCACGACCCAAAACTGCTGCCGAGAAACAATTCTGCGAACTCGGTGAGGTTGCAGAGCAGTTCCTGGTAGGTGCTGCGGCGATCGGGAACACCCGCCTGGCCGGTGAACTCGATGACATCCTGCGACTCACCACCTCCCACGGCCACGAACAGGTGCTCACCGCCCTGACCAGGGCGGTGGCGTTCCGGCGGTTCAAGGCCGCCGATGTGCGTTCGATCCTCGATGCCGGAGCGGGCACCCCGAACCCGCGACCGGCCGGCGCAGCACTGCTCGGGCACCTGCCTACCGCGCCCACCCGCTCGCTGGATGCCTACAAGCTTGACGCCGGCGACAAGGAGGTGTCATGACCACCACAACATCGAAACCGGTTGCACCCCAACCAGTGCCGCCCCTACCTGCCGATCTCGACCACGCGCTACGCCGATTGAAACTGGCCTCCATCCGCCGCAGCGCACCCGAGGTGCTACTCACCGCGAAAACCCAGCGCTGGACACCCGAAGAAGTACTGCGGACCCTGATCGAAGCTGAGATCGCCGCCCGTGATGCCTCCAACATTCGCAACCGGCTCAAAGCTGCCGGGTTCCCGGTCACCAAAACCCTGGAATCATTCGACGTAGCCGCATCGTCCATCCCGGCCAACACTTTCGAATACTTGTCCTCGCTGGAATGGGTTCGGGCCCAACACAACCTGGCCTTGATCGGCCCGGCCGGGACAGGTAAGAGTCACACCCTGATCGGGCTGGGGATCGCCGCAGTGCATGCCGGGCACAAAGTGCGGTACTTCACCGCCGCCGACCTCGTGGAGACCCTGTATCGCGGGCTGGCCGACAACACCGTCGGCAAAACCATCGATACCCTGCTACGCCAAGACCTGCTCATCCTCGACGAGATCGGATTCGCCCCGCTCGACGACACCGGCACCCAACTGCTGTTCCGGCTCGTCGCCGGCGCCTACGAACGCCGCTCCCTCGCGATCGCCAGCCACTGGCCCTTCGAACAATGGGGACGATTCCTGCCCGAACACACCACCGCCGCCAGCATCCTCGACCGCCTACTGCACCACGCCACCATCGTCATCACCGACGGCGACTCCTACCGCATGACCCATCGAACGGAGGTGCCGCCAACCTAAGAACATCCCGCACAGGGTGGGGACTTCTACCTGGCCACCAGCGGGGACATCAAACTGGCCGTTGACA